>CALMTJ010000446.1 GCA_937872715.1 uncultured Methylobacteriaceae bacterium | reverse complement strand
CATCAACCCGGGCTACGCGCAGCTGTCGGAGGGCGGCGCGGGCGTGGCCCTTCCCGAGATAGCCGTCGTCGGCGCGGAGCGGTCGCCGGAGCCGGTGTCCGGCAAGGGAGGGCCGCCTCTGCCGGGCGGCTTCCAGGCGTCCCGGCCTTCCTCCGGCGTGCTCGGCAACCGGAGCATCCTCGACACGCCCTTCTCCGTTCAGGGCTTCACGGAGAAGATCATCCGGGACCAGCAGGCGCAGGTCGCGAGCGACATCCTGAAGAACGATCCGTCCGTCACCGTCCAGAACACGATCGGTTATTTTCAGGACCAGTACCTGATCCGCGGCTTCAACCCGGGCATCTCGAACATCCTCTACGACGGCATGCCGGTCGGGCTGCTGGGCAAGTTCCAGCTCGAAGGCATCGAGCGGCTCGACATCCTGAAAGGGCCCGCCGCCGTGCTGTTCGGCGTCGGTGCCTTCCAGGGCGTCGGCGGCATCGTCAACTACGTGCCGAAGCGGCCGCTGCCTTTCGACTACACGTCCGTGGGCACCGGCTTCATCGCGCCGGGCTACACGATCACGACGATGGACGTGTCCCGCCGGGCCGGCGCCGACAACGAATGGGGCGTGCGGTTCAACGGCGGCTTCGGGCGCGGCACCTTCTACAGCGACACCTTCCTTCAGCACGACGTCGGACAGCTGAGCGTCGAAGGCCGCGTCAGCGACAACGTCCGCATGTTCGCCGACCTCGTCTACTGGACGAACCTGAACAGCCGCGACCAGCTCCCGTTCGCGCTCGCACCCGGCGTCGCCGTCCCGCGCGCGCCGAGCCCCAAGGTGAATTACGGGCAGAAGTGGAACTTCACCGACAACCCTGCCGTCCTCGGCGTCCTCCGCACGGAGATCGATCTCGGCCACGACTGGATGCTGAACCTCGCCTATCGCGGCCAGCATTACGAGAACGACTTCATCGCGACCGTGCCGACGATCACGAACGGCGCCGGCGCCTATTCGATCAACGCCATCCAGTCGATCCCGCAGAACTACTTCAACACGGGCGGCCAAGCCGTCGTGACCGGCAAGCTCCAGACGGGGCCCGTCCGGCACGAGATCGCCTTCGGGACCGACATCCAGAAGGATTCCGCCACAGGCGGCGGCCAGGTGCCGTTCGGCCCCTTCGCGTCGAACCTGTTCCGGCCCGTCTACTACCCGGAGCCGGTCCGGGTCGCGAAGCCGGATTTCCGGCTGCTCGACAGCCTGGCGACGACCGCCTTCGCGAGCGATCTCGTCTCCTTTCCCGGCGACGTCGTCCAGGTTCTCGGCGCCTTCCGCTGGGCGGATATCAATTACGCGACCTTCGATCGCAACACGAATCTCGGCACGCTGAAGACGGATCAGGACAAGGCCGTGCCGATCGGGGCCGTGCTGGTCCACCCGACGCCCGAGACTCTCCTCTACGCGAGCTACGCACAGGGCTTCGAGCGGGGCGGGACCGCGCCGAACACGGCCGCGAATGCGGGCCTGTCGCTTCCTCCGGTCGGGTCCGAGCAGATCGAGGTCGGCGGCAAGGCGACGCTCGCCGGCATCACCGCGAGCCTCGCCCTGTTCCGGATCGACAGGGCGCTCGAATACGTCGACACGGCCACGAACCGTTTCGTTCAGAACGGCCGCCAGATCCACGAAGGAATCGAGTTCGCCCTGTCCGGCGAGCCGATCGAAGGCGTGCGGCTGCTCGGCGGCGTGACCGGGCTCGACCCTGTGGTGCGGCGGACCGGGAATCCCCTGACGGAAGGGCGCGACCCGATCGGCGTGCCCCGTTTCGCCGTCAGCGGCTACGGGGAATACGACCTGCCCTGGGTGAAGGGGCTCACGCTGACGGGCGGGGTCTATTACACGGGCCGGGAATTTTATGACCTCACGAACCAGCGCTCCGTCACGCCGGGGACCCGCGTCGATCTCGGGCTGCGCTACGACACGCTCTTCGACGGCGTCCGGGCGACCTTCCGTCTCGGCGTCGAGAAGGTGGCCGACCGTGATTAGTCGGGGGCCGCGACCCGGCGCGGGCGCCGCCGCGCGGCGCCCCGGCCGCTCAAGGCCTCCGTGCAGCTGCGCGGGTGAGCACGGGGCAGGAGGGCGGAAGGTGAGCCCGGGTTCCGCCCGCACCTCCCGGGAGGGAGCGGACCGCAGGGCGCCGGGTCGGCCGGCCCGTCCGGCGGCCCGCGCCGGACGGACGAGGGCGCACGCGGCCTGGATCTGGCTCCACAAGTGGATCGGCATCGCCACAGCCCTCGTCATGATACTGCTCGGCCTCACCGGCAGCGTCATCGTCGTCTGGAAGGAGGCCGATGCCTGGCTCAACCCGCGGCTGTACACGCCCTCGAGCCCCGCCGTCGCGATCGGGCCGGACGCGGCCCTCGCGGCAGCGCAGGCGACCGACCCGGCCCCCGTCGCGGCGCTCCTGATCCCGGACGACGTGTGGCCGGTCTACATCGCGCTCCAGAACCGCGACGTCGCGGGTCGTTCCGTCTTCTTCTCCGTTCACGTCGACCCCGCCACGGGCGCCGTCCTCGGCGAGCGCGACTTCTTCGCGGCCGCGATCAACATCGTCTACTTCCTCCACGCCGACCTTCTCCTAAAGCCGTTCGGCGGACACGAGTTCGTCGGCATCATGGGCTTCGTGCTGCTGTTCTCGTCCGGAACCGGCCTCTACCTCTGGTGGCCCCGGCCCGGCAGGTTCTGGCGGGCCGTGACGTTCCGGTGGGGCTCAGCGACGCCGCGGCTGCTGCTCGACATCCACAACACGGCCGGGTTCTGGACCTCGGTCGTCATGATGGTCGTCGCGATCTCCGGGATCGTGCTCGTGTTTCCTGACGCGAGCCGATCGACGATCGGCATCGTCTCGCCCACGGCCGGCTACGAGCCGCCGCCGGTTGCGGCGCATGAAGGGCCTGCTCGGCTGACCGCGGGTGAGGCGGTCTCGATCGCATCGACCGCGGTACCGGGAGAGCGGGTGTCGAGCCTTTCGCCTCCGAACGGCAGGAGCGGGACCTGGCGGGTGAACCTCACGCCGCGCGAGCCCGGAAACACCCGCGGCCTGATCGGCTCGCTCATCTGGATCGATGCCTGGACGGGCGAGGTGCTGAAGAAGCAGAACCCGTCCACGATGACGTCGGGCGACCTCCTGTACCGCGCCCAGATCGGTCTCCATAACGGCCGGCTGCTCGGCACCCCGGGCCGCGCCGCGATCTTCGTCTCGGGCCTCGCGCTCGCCGCCCTCGCGATCACCGGTCTGTGGCTGTGGGCCTACAAGGCGGGCGCTCGCCGGGGCGTCGCGCGGCGCCGGGCCGAGCGCGCGTCCGGTTAGCGCGGTCCGGCACGGATGGTCCGACCCACCGCCGGGAGAGCGGTGAGGCGCGGGGCGGCTCTACAGCACGGAGGTGAAGTCGAATTCGTAGCGCGTTCCCCAGGTGGTCATCTCCTGGAGGGACCAGACGCGGGGGCGCTGCGGCATGTCCTCGTGCCAGGGCCTCGGCTCGAAGATGCCGAGCTCGGGCACGAGGAGATCCATGTCGCTGTAGAACTCGACCAGGAACCCGCTCGGGTCGAAATGGTAGGAGGCGAGGTTGTGGCCGGCGGTGTGCCGGGACGGCCCCCAGACGACCGGGAGGCGCGCCGCCGTGAGGAGGTCGGCCGCGTCGTGGTGATGGGCCCTGCTGCGGAGCCCGAAGGCGATGTGGTGGAGCTTCGACGAGGGCGCCGCCAGGATGTTCAGGACGTGGTGGTCGCGGTTGCACGTCATGAACGTCGCGACGTCCTCGAACCAGTCCGTCGTCTGGAAGCCGAGCGCCGCGAAGGCCGCCACGAGCTTGTCGGCCGCCTCCGAGGCGACGGCCACGTGCCCGAGCACGTTCGGAGCGATGCCGATCGGCCGGAAGCCGGGACCGGGCATCGCCATCTCGGGGACGAGGTGGAGGACGTGCCCGCCGACCTCCACCTCGACGAGGACCGGCACCCCCGGCCGGGCGTCGCTCTTGACCGCGCCCCGCAACCCGCTCCCCTCGAGATGCCGCAACGTGTCGGCCGGCTCCTCCTGCTCGATCCGCAGGCCGATCGCCGCGAGGCGCGACTGGGGCGCGGGCGAGAGCGTGATGTTGTGGTGGTCGAGGCCGAGGCTGAGATAGGCGCGGTGATCCGGGCCGCGCTCGACGAGCGTCGCGCCGATCACCCGGTCGTAGTAATCGAGCTCGGCATCGAGCACGTTCGTCTCCAAGTCGAGGTAACCGAGCTGGAAAGCACGCGTCATTGATTCCTCCCCGGCGGGATGGCGCCGGCGCCTGTCCCGCGTCCCGCTTTCGACCGGCGGGCGTGACGTGGCGAAAATATGCACTTTTTGTTGACTGATGCACAAGTGCCGGGTTAGCGAACGCTCAACGGGAGGACATTTCATGCGGCTCATCGCCTTTTCGGACGGTGGCAGGACGGGGCTCGCGCTGGAGCGTCAGGGCTCCGCGACGGGTTTGCTGGACGGCGAGCCCGGCTATCCCGGGCCGATCGAGACGATCATCGGGCTGGACGAGGGTGGCCGGGAGGCGGCCGGCCGCGCCCTGGCCGGCGGCCGCGAGATCGATCTTGGGACCGTGGCAATCCTCCCTCCGCTCTCCTCGCCCGGCAAGATCATCTGCGTTGGCCTGAACTACCGGGACCACGCGGCCGAGAGCAGCATGCAGGTGCCGGAATACCCGACCTTGTTCGCGCGCTGGCCGTCCAGCCTCATCGGCCACGGGGCGCCGCTGCTGCGCCCGAGCGAATCGGAGAAGTTCGATTACGAGGGCGAGGTCGTGGCGGTGATCGGCCGGCGGGGGCGCCGCATCGACAAGGCGCGGGCGCTGGATCACGTCGCCGGCTACTCGATCTTCAACGACGGCTCCATCCGGGACTTCCAGCTCCGCACGCCGCAATGGACGATGGGGAAGAATTTCGACGGCACGGGCCCGTTCGGACCGGTCTTCGTCACGGCGGACGAGCTGCCGCCCGGCGCCGCCGGCCTCAAGATCGAGACGCGCCTGAACGGACAGGTCGTGCAGAGCGCGTCCACGGACGATCTCATCTTCGACGTCGCGAGCCTCGTCTCCATGATCAGCGTCGGGATCACGCTCGAGCCGGGCGACATCATCGTGACGGGCACGCCGTCGGGAGTCGGCGCGGCCCGCAAGCCGCCCCTGTTCATGAAGGCGGGCGACCTGTGCGAGGTCGAGGTCGAACGCATCGGAATCTTGTCGAACCGCGTCGCGGACGATACCGGGACGGCTCGCGCCGAGGCGGCCTGAGACCGCGCCGGGGTTAGAAGATCGGGGCGCGCCGGGAGGTCACGCTCGAACCGGGTCGGGCACCTGCCCGTGCCGGCCGGCCGCTCGACGCGGCCGAGGAAGGGACAGCGCATGGCGGAGCGTTCAAGGGAGCTCGATGCCGAGGTCGCCGTGGTCGGCGCGGGCCCGGTCGGGCTGTCTCTCGCGCTGGAGCTCGGCCTCCGGGGCCATTCGGTCAACGTCATCGAGCAGCAGGCCCGTGCCGGCGCCCAGCCGCGGGCCAAGACCACGAACACCCGCACCATGCAGCACATGCGGCGCTGGGGGATCGCCGAGCGCCTCCGGGACGTGGCGCCGCTGCCGCGCGACTACCCGACGGATGTCGTCTTAGCGACGAGCCTGTTCGGCCGCACGCTCGCCTTGATAGAGAACGCGTTCGAGGGCGCGAAGCGCCGCGACGACCGCTTCCCTGAAGCGGCGCAATGGGTGCCGCAATACACGGTCGAAGCCGTCCTGCGCGACCGCATCGCCTCCCTGCCGAACGTCTCCCTGTCGTTCGGGACCGCGCTGGAGGACGTCGTGCAGGACGAGAGCGGCGTCACGGCCACCATGCGGGACGGCGGCGCGGAAACGACCCGGCAGGTGCGCGCGGCGTTCCTGGTCGGAGCCGACGGCGCCCGCAGCCGCACCCGCTCGGCCATGGGCGCCACCATGGAGGGCGACCACGCCTTCGCTCACAACTTCAACCTCATCCTGCGCATCCCCGACCTCGAGCGTCACCCTCCGGAGCGGCGGGCGATCATGTACTGGATCGTCAACCCGAAGAGCCCGGGCGTGCTGGCCCCCCTCGACACCCGGGGGCTCTGGAGCTTCGGCGTCCTGCTGCCGCCCGGGCAGAAGGACATGCCGGACGGGGAGATCATCGAGCGCGTGCACGCCACGGTCGGCCGGCCGGTCGAGGTCGAGATCCTCACGCGCGACGTCTGGGCCGCGCATCGGCTGGTCGCGAACGCCTACCGGAACGGCCGGATCTTCCTCGCCGGCGATGCCTGCCACCTCCACCCGCCTTTCGGCGGCTACGGCATGAATCTCGGCATCGCGGACGCGGTCGATCTCGGCTGGAAGCTCGCGGCCGTGCTGGAAGGGTGGGGCGGCGCCGAGCTTCTCGCCTCCTACGAGGCCGAGCGCCGCCCCGTCCATCTCCGGACGATCGAGGAGGCCGTCGCGAATTACAGCGTGCTCAGCCAGCATCTCCTGAAGGACAGCCTGGACGAGGACACGCCGGATGGGGAGCGGGCGCGCGCCGAGGTCGGCGAGGCCATCATCGGCAGCAAGACCCGCGAGTTCCACACGCTCGGCGTGGTTCTCGGTTCGCGCTACGAGCGCTCGCCGATCATCGTCGACGACGGCAGCTCGCCTCCGGCCGATCATCACGCCCGCTACGAGCCTTCCGCCCATCCGGGCTGCCTCGCGCCCCATGCGTGGCTCTCGGACGGGTCGTCGCTCTACGACCGGCTCGGGCCGGGCTACACGCTGCTTCGTCTCGGCGACGCGCCCGGGGCGGCGGACGCCATCAAGGCCGCCGCGGAAGCGGCCGGAGTGCCGCTCGCCGTGCTCGATCTCACGGCCGAGGGCCTGGCCGACCTCTACCGCGCACCGTTGGCGCTCATCCGACCCGACCAGTACGTCGCATGGCGCGGCCGGGAGGCCGACGCGCACGCGCTCGTCGATCAGATCAGGGGCGCCACGGCGCCGAAGAACGAACGAATGGCGGGGAGAGCGGCATGACGGGCGTCGGAGTGGGTGAAGCGATCAACATCACGCGGGTGATCGACGAGCGCGGGTTCGGCTCCTACCAGGTCCGGGCCATCGCGCTGTGCGGATTGGTGGGCTTCCTCGACGGGATCGACACCCAGTCGATCGCCATCGCGGGACCGATCATCGCCGACACCCTCAGCATCTCGCGCGCCTCGCTCGGCCCGATCTTCTCCGCGGCCCTCTTCGGCGCCATGGTCGGCGCCCTCACCTTCGGGCCCCTGGGCGACCGGTTCGGCCGCAAGCGGATGCTCGTCGCGGCGGCCGTGCTGTTCGGCATCTTCACCCTCGCGACCGCCTTCACCAATTCCTACGAGAGCCTGGTAGTGGTCCGCTTCCTGGCGGGGCTCGGCCTCGGCGGCGCGACGCCGTGCTTCATCTCGCTCGCCACCGAATACGCCCCGAAGAGCCGGCGCGCGATGATCGCGAGCCTGATCTGGGCGACGTTCCCGCTCGGCGGGACGCTCGGCGGCTTCATCAACGGCTACCTGATCGCGAGATTCGGCTGGCAGACGATGTTCCTGGTCGGGGGCGCGCTGCCGCTGCTCGTCGCGCTGGCCCTGCTCGTGTGGCTGCCCGAATCTGTCCGCTTCCTCCTGGCCCGGAAAGGCGACGACCGGGAGGTCCACCGCATCGTCTCCCGCATCGTGCCCGGGATCGATCGCGGCGCGAGGATCGTGGCGGACGAGGAGCGTGTCGTGGGCGTGCCGCTGAAGCACCTCTTCTCCGACGGGCGGGCGCTCGGCACCGTGCTGCTCTGGGTGCCGTTCTTCATGGCCTTCGGCCTTCTCGCCATCACGGTGGTCTGGACGCCGATCCTGCTCCGGGACAACGGCATCCCGCCGTCGCAGGCCGCCGTCGTGCTCGGCTTCCACGGCCTGGGCGCCCTCGTCGGGATGGGAAGCGCGGGCCGGCTGATGGAGCGGTTCGGCGCCGTCGCGACGCTCGTGCCGTCGCTGATCATCGGGGCGGTCGCGACCGCGGCGCTCGGCTACGCGGCGACGTCCGTCCCGCCCATGTCGGCCGTGCTGATCCTGATCGGCCTGTTCGTCGGCTTCGGCGCGTCCGGGTCGATCGCGCTCGCGGCCCTCACCTACCCGACCGCGATCCGGGCCTCCGGCATCGGCTGGGCGATGGGGATGGGGCGCTTCGGCCAGGTCGTGGCGCCCCTCCTCGCCTCCCTCATGGTGTCCTTCGGATGGCGCGGCACGGAGATGTTCCTCGCCTTCGCGATCGCGCCCGTGCTCGGCGCCCTGGCCGTCCTCCTCATCCGGTGGACCGCCGCGCCCGCGGCGGATGCGGCGGCCGCCGCGACCGTCCGGACCTAGATGTTTGGTCCCGGGATTTGATGGTGCGGATTGTGCATGAATCTGGCTG
>CALMTJ010000445.1 GCA_937872715.1 uncultured Methylobacteriaceae bacterium | reverse complement strand
GCCAACAAGCTGTCGCGGGGCGCGAACTCCGCCTATCGGCGGCGCTTCGGTCTGACGGTCACCGAGTGGCGGATCCTGTCCCAGCTCAGGATCGAGCCGGACATCCCGGCCTCCCGCATCTGCCAGGTGATCGGCTTCGACAAGGCGCCGGTCAGCCGGAACCTCGCCGGGCTCGAGGCGAAAGGGCTTCTCGCGAGCCATGCCGACCCGTCGGACGCGCGCCGGCGCCTGATCGGGCTGACGGCCGCCGGCGCGGCCCTGCACGACCGGGTGATCGCGGTCGCGCTGGATCGCGAGGCGCGTCTCCTCGCCTGCCTGTCGGTCTCCGAGCGCGAGACGCTGATCGGCCTCCTCGGCCGTCTGCACGACAACCTCGACGCCCTGGAGAGCGCCCGGCCGGAGACGCCGGCCCCTCACGTGACGGGCGCCCCGGCCGGGCGGGAGGCCAGCGCCCGCAGGTCGAAGGCGGCATCGCGCGCCTGATCGGCCGTCAGCGGGACGCGGTTCGCGAGCAGCCTGCGGGCGACCATGTGGTCGGCCGGGCGGTTGACGGATTCGACGCCCACGAGGCCGCCGCCGCCGAAGCAGAACACGGAGAAGGAGCCGGATCCCGGATCGCCCCGCAGCACCGCCTCGTCATGGGGGCTCG
Source organism: uncultured Methylobacteriaceae bacterium (assembly GCA_937872715.1). Taxonomy (GTDB): domain Bacteria; phylum Pseudomonadota; class Alphaproteobacteria; order Rhizobiales; family Beijerinckiaceae; genus Enterovirga. The sequence goes on along the minus strand of CALMTJ010000445.1, from coordinate 12,524 downwards.
AAAGCCCGGCGATCTGGAGCTTGAGCGGGCCCTGGTCGCTCCAGAACCAGGGAACGGCGTCGTACGGAGCGGGGCGTCCGGTGAGCCGGGCGGCGACGCATCTCGCCTGGTCGACCGCGTTCTGCACCGATTCAACCCGTACGGACCCGCCATGCGCGAAACGGGAGGGGTGGTAGGCGCAATCGCCGATCGCGGAGATGTCCGGGTCGCTCGTGAGCAGGGTCTCGTCGACCACGATCCCGTTGCCGACGGCCAGTCCCGCCTCACGGGCGAGGTCGGCATTGGGGATCACGCCGATCCCGACCAGCACGAGGTCGGCCGGGAAATGCCGGCCGTCCAGCGTCTCGACGCCCGTGACCCGGTTCTCGGCGCCCAGGATGGCGTCCACGGCGCCGCCCAGCACGAACCTGATGCCGGCCGCCTCGTGGCGGGCCAGGAAGAAGGCGGACATCTCCCGCGAGAGGGCACGGGACATCGGCCTGTCCGTCGCCTCGAAGACGGTGACGCCGACGCCGCGCGCGGCCGCGACGGCCGCAAATTCGAGGCCGATGAAGCCCGCCCCCACCACCACCGCGTGCCTCGCGCCGGCGAGGCGCCGCTTCAGCTCGGCCGCGTCCGGCAGGGTGCGGAGCTGGAGCACGCCGTCGAGCTCGACGCCCGGCACCGGCAGAGGGCGGTTATGGGCGCCCGTCGCGAGGACGAGGTGCCGGTAGCCGATCCGATCGCCCGACCCGAGCGCCACCGCGCGGGCCTCGCGGTCGATGGCGGTCACGGTCTCGCCCGCACGAAGCTCGATCCCGTGCTCGGCGAAGAAGGAGGCGGGACGGAGCGACAGCGTCTCCTCGTCGGCCTTGCCGTCGAGATAGGCCTTCGAGAGCGGAGGCCGCTGATATGGAAGGCCGCCCTCGTCGCCCACCATCACGATCGGGCCGGCCAAGCCGCCATCCCGGAGGGAGGCGGCGACCTGGAACCCGGCCTGCCCGGTGCCGACGATCACGACCGCGCTCATCGGCCCTTCCTCCGGCGCGGTACCTCAGCGGCCACCGTCGCTCCCATGGCGTTTCTCCGAGTGCCCGACCTTTCCCGCGAGCTTCGTTCCCGGGCAGCCTGGACGAAGATCGTTGCCGAAGCAAGCATCACGGCCGCGCGGCCGGTCAGCGCCAGGACAGGAGCGCCTTCTCGGCGGCGGAGAGCGCCGCTCCGACGAGGAGCCCCAACACGGACAGCACGGCGACGCCCGCGACGAGCTGGTCCGTCTGCATCAGGTTGCCGGCGCTGAGCACGAAGGCTCCGATCCCGGATTCCGCGCCGATCATCTCGGCCGACACGACCAGGAGGAGCGCGATGGAGGCCGAGATGCGCATCCCGGACAGGATGGACGGCAGCGCGCCCGGCAACGCCACCTTGCAGACGATCGCGCCGAACGGGATGCCGAAGCTCTGCGCCATCCGGATCAGGGTCCGGGACACGTTGTCGATGCCCGAATAAGTGGCGATCGCGGTCGGGAAGAAGACGCCGAGCCCGATGGTCGCGACCTTCGAGGTCTCGCCGATCCCGAGCCACAGGATGAGGAGCGGCAGGAGCGCGATCTTCGGGATGGGGAACAGGGCCGAGATCATCGGCATGCCGAGCGAGCGGGCGAGCGAGAACAGCGCCATGGCGGAGCCGACGCCGAGCCCCGCCGCCGTGCCGAAGCTCCAGCCGAGGACGATCCGGTAGAGGGAGATGGAGAGGTGCCGCCAAAGCTCCCCGGACGCCGCGAGGTCGCGGAGCGCCAGCGCCACCTCGACGGGCGACGGCAGGAAGACGGGGCTGATCCAGCCCGCGGCCAGCGCACCCTGCCAGGCGAGGAGGACGACCGCGAAGCCGATCGCCCCGACCGCGCGGCTCGTCCGGGGGAGGAAGCCGCCTCCCCGGAAGGCGACCGGCCGACGCTCGGGCTGGAGGGCCTGGCCCTCAGGCACGGGCCATCTCCCGATCGGCGCTCGCGGCCTCGTCGCGGATCAAGGACCAGAGCCGTTCGCGCAGGACCGCGAGCCGGGGCGCCGCCGCCACGGCCGTCCGGTCGGGCCGGTCGATCCCGACGGAGACGATGTCCTTGATGCGTCCCGGGCGGCGGGACAGGACGACGATGCGGTCGGCGAGGCGAAGCGCCTCGTCGAGGTTGTGGGTGACGTAGAGCGCCGTGATGCCCGCGCCCATCCAGAGCCGGCCGAAATCGTCCATCAGGAGCTCGCGCGTCTGCGCGTCGAGCGCCGAGAGCGGCTCGTCGAGGAGCAAGAGCGCCGGCTCGACGGCGAGCGCCCGCGCGATCCCGACCCGCTGCCGCATCCCGCCGGAGAGCTGCTTCGGCAGCGCGCCGGCGAAATCGGCGAGCCCCGTCCGGGCGAGCGCATCGGAAACGCGCGCCTCCCGGTCGGCGCTTGAGAGGCGGTGGTGCTCGAGCGGGAAACCCACGTTGTCCCGGACGCTGCGCCAGGGGAGCAACGCGAAATCCTGGAACACGAAGGTGACGGGGTTCAGCGTGCCGGGCCGGAGCGCGCCCTCGGTCGCGACCGTCCCGTCCGTCGGCCGGACGAGGCCGCCGACGATGCCGAGCAGGGTCGACTTGCCGCAGCCGGACGGCCCCACGATGCACACGACCTCCCCGTCCGCCACCGTGAAGGACACGTCGGACAGGACGAGGAGGTCGTCATAGGCGTGGCGCCGGACGTCGACGGCGAGCTTCAACGGGCTAGTTCGGCACGTCGAGATGGCCGGGCACGAAGGACAGGTCGAGCACCCCTCTCGGGTCTACGCCGGGATCCACCAGCTTCTGCCCCTGGTACCAGCGCACCTGCCGGTGGATGTCGCCGACCAGGAGACGGGCCTGCGGGTCCACGTAGGGGATGGAGCCCCGCACCGATTCAGCGCTCTGCCCCGTGTACCTGGCGATGATCGCGAGGTCCCGGTCCGCCTGCGGCCCCGGAACGAGGCGGCCGTCGGGAGCCTTCGCCAGGAAAGCCTCCCTGAACGCCTCCGTCCCCCGCCGGTAGGCGGCGACGAAGCGTTCGAGCGCGTCCCGGCGCGTCCCGATCATCTTCGGGGAGGTGAACACGACGGCAACCTGCCAGGGCGTCTCGTCCGCCCATGCCAGGAGCCGCGCCTCGCCGGCATTCACGAGGGGCGTCGCGGCCGTGGCCGGCAGGATCGCGGCTTCGACCTGCGAGCCCTTCACGGCGGAGACGACGTTCGGCACCGATTGCATCGGCACGACCCGGACCTTGCCGATGTCGAAGCCGTGCCGCTCCGCCAGGAGGCCGAGGCTGTAATGAAAGGTCGAGCCGACCTGGGTGACGGCGGCCGCGTGGCCCGGCAGGTCCTCCAGGCGCTTCAGCCCGGCCTCGTCGGCCTTGCGGCTCGCCACCACGGCGACGAGCCGGTAGCCCGGTTCCTCCCTCGCCTGTGCGGCGATGATCTTCAGCGCGCCCTTGCCGGCGAGGTTGTAGAAACCGGCCGTGACCCCCGTCACCCCGACGTCGAGATCGCCGGACACGGTCGCGACCGCGACCGGCTGCGCCGCCTCGAAGAACTTGAACTCGACCTCGAGTCCCGCCTCGCGGAAATAGCCGAGATCCTGGGCCAGGAAGACCGGCCCGGAGCTCGCGAGCTTCAGCACGCCGACCGTCAGCTTCTCGGCATGGGCGCCGCCCGCGAGCGCGAGGCCGAGAAGGAGGACGCCGACGCGCCACGCGAACCTGCCGACCTGCCGGGACCGCGATGCCGTCATGCTGGACCTCCCCGAGCCTAAGTCTGCGCCCGGCGCCGCTCGGAGGCGGGTTACCGCCCGATGCGGCGTCCGGCAACCTCGGGGCACCGCCTTGCCGCGCCGCGCCGACGGGTGCATGTCTCCTTCGAGAGGATCGGCATGGACGAATCCCGCGATGGTGAGGGCGACGAGGCGCCGCTGATCGGCGTGGCCGAGCTCGTGTCGCGGCTCGGCCGACCCGACCTCGTCGTGCTCGACATCCGCTCGGCCGGATACGGCGGCGGAAGATCGGCCTTCGACGCGGGCCACGTCCCGGGCGCCGTCCACAGCGACTACGTGGCGGATGGCTGGCGCGCCGCGAAGGGCGCGGCCGTCGGGCTCCTGCCCGAGCCGGATCGCCTTCGGGCGCTGTTCGAGCGGCTCGGGATCGGCCCTGCCGCCCACGTCGTGATCGTACCGGCCGGCCTGTCCTACGGCGATTTCAGCGTGGCGGCCCGCATCTTCTGGACCTTTCGGCAGGCCGGGCACCGCCGGCTGTCGATCCTGGACGGCGGTTTCGAGGCTTGGCTCGCGGCGGGCGCGCCCGTCGAAGACGGCGAGAGCGGCCAGCCGCCGGCCGGCACCTACCCGGTCCGTGCGGCGTCCGCCGGACGTGCGCTCCTGCCGGATGTGGAGGCGGCGATCGGCTCGGGCGGCGCCGCCCTCCTCGATTCGCGTGGACCGAGATCCTTCTCCGGCGCCGAGAGATCGGCGCAGGCCGCCCGGGCCGGGCGGCTGCCGGGTGCGATCCATGTCGAGGGCGCCCGCGCCTACGACCCGGCGGAGAACCGCCTCCGTCCGCGTCCGGAGCTGGACGCGCTGTTCGCGCCCGTGCCGGGGGGCGACGTCATCGCCTATTGCAACACCGGCCAGGCGGCCGCGACGGATTGGTTCGTCCTGTCCGAGATCCTCGGCCGTCCGGGCGTGTCCCTGTATGACGGCTCCATGTCCGAATGGACCGCCGATCCGGTGCGTCCCGTCGAGACGGGGCCGGCATGAGAGCCTTCGCGTCCGGCCTCGCCCTCCTCGGTCTGGCCGGCCTGCCGGCCGCGTCCGAGGAGGCGCCGATCCCGCTCAGGCTCACGGTCAGCCCGTCCGGCTACGAGGAGGGCGAGAGCTTGGACGCGATGCTGGCCAGGCGCGAGCGAGGGTTCCGGTTCATCTGCATCGGCTGCCTGCGGATGCCCGACCAGCCGGACAGCGGCGCCCCGTTCGAGCCCATCCGGACGCTGAACGCGCCCCAGCTGACCCGGGCGATCGCGGCCGAAGGGGTCCCGTTCCCGGCGACCGGGATGCCGGCGAACTAGGCCCAGGCGGGCAGCCGCCCATCCCGCTTCAGCGCCGCGTCCAAGCTCCACGGGCCGGGTCCCGCGACGCAGATGTAGAGGAACACGAAGCAGTAGAGCGCCGCGAGCTCGCCCCGGTTCAGGATCGGGAAGAAGCCCATCGGGCCGTGCACCGTCCAATACGCGACCGCCGTCATGCCCGAGGCCAGGAAGGCGGCGGGCCGGGTGAACAGGCCGAGCGCGATCAGGGCGCCGCAGACGAGCTCGATGGTGCCCGCGAACCACGGCATGGTCATCGCGGCAGGGGCCGCCGCGCCGGGCGGATAGGCCGGGAAGTTCAGGAACTTCTGCGTGCCGTGCTCGAGGAGGAACAGCCCGGCCGCGATCCGCAGGACGGAGAGGAGGCGAGGTGCCCAGACGGAGGCCGCGCTGGAGGAGATCATGGGTCCTTTCCCGGTGGTGCGCCGCAACTGAACACATCCGGCCCCACGGTCAAGCTTGCCGCGGTTGCGGCGCTGCAAGGCGCATCATGCAGGCATGCCGGGCGCCGACGCTCACAGCCCGACTTCGCCGGCCGGGTTTCGCCACACCGCGCCGCCCGCGTGGGTCACGGCGCCCTCGTCCGCGCCCCCGACCAGCCGGGCGTATTTCGCCAGGAGGCCGGCCGGATGGCGGGTCGGGATCGGCGACCACCCGGCGCGGCGGAGCTCGACTTCGCTCTCCTCGACGAGGAGATCGAGGCGGCGCGCGGCCCCGTCGATCCGGATGCGGGCGCCGTTCCGCACCAGCGCCAAGGGGCCGCCGACCGCCGCCTCCGGGGCGATGTGGCCGATGCAGAGACCTCGGGTCGCGCCCGAGAAGCGGCCGTCGGTGAGAAGCGCGACCTTCTCGCCCATCTGCTGGCCATAGATCAGCGCCGTGACGCCCAGCATCTCGCGCATGCCGGGGCCGCCGCTCGGTCCCTCGTTGCGGATGACGAGCACATCTCCCTCGCCGTAGGCCCGCTCGCGCACGGCGAGCGCGCAATCTTCCTCCGATTCGAACACCCGCGCGGTCCCCTCGAACAGGGTCGACTTGAGCCCCGCCACCTTCAGGAGCGCCCCTTTCGGCGCAAGGTTGCCCTTCAGCACGACGAGCCCGCCATCGGGCCGGATCGCCTCGCCGACCCGCCGGATCACGGCGCCGTCCGGGTCCGGTGCCCCGCAGTGCTCCTCCGCGAGCGTTCGGCCCGTGATCGTGAGCGTCGTCCCGTCGAGATGCCCGCTGGCGACGAGCTCCCGTATGATGACCGAGACGCCGCCGAGATCGTGGACGTCCTTGGCGAGGAAGCGGCCGCCCGGCCGGAGGTCGCCGATCAGCGGCGTCCGGGCGAACACGGCTGCCACGTCGTCGACCGTGAACGGGATGCCGGCCTCGTGCGCGATGGCCGGGATGTGGAGCGCGGCGTTGGTCGAGCCGCCCGTGGCCGCCACGATCGCGGCCGCGTTGGCGAGCGAGGCCCGGGTCACGAGCTCGCGCGGGAGGGGCCCGCCCCTGCGGATGATCTCCATCAGGAGCGCGCCGGCCCGCTCCGCCACCTCCAGTCGTTGCGAGTAGACGCCCGGCACCATGGCGGAGTTCGGCACGGTGAGCCCTAATACCTCCGACACCATCGCCATGGTGTTGGCGGTGAACTGCCCCGCGCAGGCGCCGACCGTCGGCTTGCAGGCGCGCTCCAGCGCGTCGAGCTCGACCGGATCCATGGCGCCGGTCATGACGGCGCCGACGCCCTCGTAGGCGTCCAGGACCGTGAGGTCGCGGCCGCCGTGGCGGCCGGGAAGGGCCGCGCCGCCGTAGAGGAAGATGCCGGGCACGTTGCAGCGAACGATGCCCATCATGGCGCCCGGAAGCGTCTTGTCGCAGCCCCCGAAGGCGATCACCCCGTCATAGGCGTGGCCGTGCACCACGGCCTCGATCGAATCGGCGATGAGTTCGCGCGACACGAGCGAGAACTTCATCCCCTCGTGATTCATGCCGAGCCCGTCGGATACGGAGATCGTCGTGAATTCCCTCGGCGTGCCGCCGGCCCGCGACACGCCTTCCTTGGCGGCCGCGGCCTGCGGGCCGTGGGTCATGTTGCAGGGGGTCGTCTCGCCCTTCATGGAGACCACGCCGACCATCGGCCGGACGATCTCCGCGTCGCCGAGCCCCATCGCCCGCATGAAGGCGCGGTGGGGCGTCCGCTCGATGCCCTTTCGGGTCACGTCCGATCTGAGCTTCATCGCGTCGTCCCGGGTTCCTTGGCGGCCGAGGTCCAGCCGTTTATCGATGCGGGCCGGAACGCCGCAAGCGGGTCGCGCCCATGCAGCTGATCGCCAACGTCTCCTGGCTCTTCGCCGAGCTGCCGCTCGAAGGCCGCTTCGAGGCGGCCGACCGGGCCGGTTTCGACGGCGTCGAGATCCAGTTCCCCTACGAATCCGACCCGGACAGCCTGCGGCGCGCGGCCGGCGACGTCCCGATCGTGTTGATCAACGTCCCCGTCCCCGATGGCCGCGGCGGGATCGGCGGTGCCGTCGACGCCGCGTCGCGGGACCGCTTCGCGGCCGGGCTGGAGACGGCATTCCGCTACGCGGACGTACTCGGAATCCGCAAGGTCAACGTGCTTCCGGGCGCGCCCCCGCTCGGCCAGAGCGACAGCGTGACATCGCGGGTTTTCTCCGACAACGTCCTCTTGGCGGCGGACCGGATGGAGGAGATCGGCGTCGAGGTGGTCGTGGAGGCGCTGAACCCGTTCGACAGCCCCGGCGCCTGGCTGGACGGGCTCGACAAGGCGCTGCGCTTCCTCGCCGGCCAGGGCGATCCGCGCGTTCGCCTGCAGCTCGACCTCTATCACATGGCCCGGACGGAGCCCGACCTCGCCGGAGCGATCGCCAAGGCCGCCGACATGATCGGTCATGTCCAGTTCGCCGACCATCCGGGACGGCACGAGCCCGGGTCGGGCGGCATCGACTTCGCGGCCGCCTTCGCGGCGCTCCGGCGGGCCGGGTATCGCGACACGATCTCCGCCGAGTACCGGCCGGCCGGGCCGACACGGGACGGCCTCGGCTGGATGGAGGCCGTCCGGCGCTGGGCGGGTCAGGGAAAGGCCGGCGGTTCCCCTTGAGGGGCGGCGACGGCCGGGGACCCGTCCCGCGACCTCGCGTGGCGGTAGACGGACCAGAGCAGGTAGGCGGCGCCGCCCCGCCACGGCGCCCAGCGGCGGGCGATGTCGGCCGTGGCACGGGCGTCCGGGCGGCTCTCAAGGCCGAGGGCGAGCTTCGCGGCCTCCTGAAGCGCCAGGTCGCCGGCCGGGAACACGTCCGGATGACCGAGGCAGAACAGGAGGTAGACGTCCGCCGTCCAGGGACCGATGCCGTGGATGGCGGTGAGCGCCCGGTGGGCCTCCTCGGCCGGAAGGGAGCCGAGCTCCCGGAGCCGGAGCCGTCCGGACCGGACGGCCTCGGCCACGGCCCGGATCGTCCGGAGCTTCGGCCGGGAAAGGCCCGCCCCGAGAAGAACGGCGTCGGAGGCCGCGCCGGCCGCGTCCGCGTCGAGCTTCGGCAAGGCCGCTTTCAGCCGCCCGAGGATGGCGGCGGCGCTGGCGGTCGAGACCTGTTGCCCGACCACGATGGCGGCGAGACCCGCGAAATCGGGCTCGCGCTTGCGCAGGGATGGAGGCGGGACGGACGCGGCAGCCCGGGCCAGCGCGGGATCGAGCGCGCCGGCCGCCGCGACGGCACGCGCGAGCGCCTCGTCCGACTCGATCAGCACGGGAGACGGGGCGCGTGAGCGAGCCCCTGCTGCGCTTCGCGCCGAGCCCCAACGGCCGGCTCCATCTCGGCCACGCTTATTCGGCGCTGCTCAACGACCGGGTGGCGCGCGACCTCGGCGGCCGCTGGCTCCTGCGCATGGAGGACATTGATCCCGTCCGGGCGACGGCCGCGAACATCCGGGGCGTGCTGGACGACCTCGATTGGCTCGGGCTTCGCTGGCCCGAGCCCGTCCGCTTCCAGTCGGAGCACATGGAGGAATACGGGGCAGCCGCCGACCGCCTGCGCGGAGCCGCGCGGCTCCACCCGTGCTCGTGCAGCCGGGGCGACGGCGCGGGTGCCGTCGCGGCTCGGGAGGCGACCGGCGAAGTCTGGCCGCGCGACCCGGACGGCAGCCCGCTCTATCCGGGAACGTGCCGGGCGGCTCCGGCCGGCCCCGTGTCCGGGCTGATCGCCGCCGGCGAGCGGTGCCAGTGGCGGCTCGACATGGACGCCGCGTCGAGGGTCGCGGGGCCGCTCGGCTGGACGAGGTTCGGCCTCGACGGCCGAGAGGAGGCGGTCGCGGCCCGGCCGGAACGCTGGGGCGACGCCGTGCTCGTCCGCAAGGACGTCCCGACGAGCTACCACCTGTCGGTCGTCGCCGACGATGCCCGCCAGGGCATCAGCCACGTGGTTCGCGGCCGCGACCTCGAAGCGGCGACGGACCTGCACGCCCTCCTGGCCGCGCTCCTGGGGCTCGCGCCGCCGCGCTACCACCACCACGCGCTCCTGTTGGACGCGGACGGGCTCAAGCTGGCGAAGAGCCGCGATTCGCGCTCGCTCCGAGCGATGCGGGACGCCGGCGAGACCGCGGGCGCGATCCGTCTCCGCCTGGGCTTCACCTGACCGGTCAGCGCGCCTCGCCCTGCGCGAGCTTCCCGGCTCCAGCCTTCTGGATGAGCCCGTCGATCTGATCGCGTTGACGGGAGAAATCGACGAGCGCCCGCCCGTCGAGCTCGCGGCCGCGCGGCACCCTGATCCGCATCGGGTCCACGAAATGGCCGTTCACGATGACCTCGAAATGGAGGTGCGCGCCCGTCGACAAGCCGGACGAGCCGACGAAGCCGATGATCTGCCCCTGGCGCACCTTCGCACCCGGGACGATGCCGCGGGCGAAGGCCGATTGGTGGTTATAGGCGGTCACATAGCCGTTGGCGTGCTGCAACTCGGTGCGGCGGCCATAGCCGGAGCTCATCTCGGCCTTGATGATCGTGCCGTTGCCGGCCGCCATGATCGGCGTGCCGACGGGCGCCGCCCAATCCACGCCCGTGTGCATCTTCGCGTAGCCGAGGATCGGGTGGTAGCGGGTCCCGAAGCCGGAGCTCATCCGGGCCTCGACCACCGGCTTCCGGATGAGGAACTTCTTCAGGGAGCGGCCAGCCTCGTCGAAATAATCGACGGAGCCGTCGTCGCCCTGGAAGCGGAACACGCGATGGACCTCGGACCCGACCGTGAGCGCCGCGGACAGGACCTCCAGCCGCTCCCCGCCCGTCTCGTCGTCCGTGGCGTAGAAGATCTCGAACGTGTCGCCGGACGTGACGCGACGCTGGAAATCGACGTCGTAGCCGAAGATCCTGACGAGGTCGTCGATCGTCTGGCGGGGCAGCTCCTGCTTCAGGGCCGTCTCGTAGAGGCTCTGATACAGGGTCACCCCGCCCGCATCGTCCTCCTCCTCCTCGTCCTCCGAAGACGGGCGCCGCTCGCTCTTGCCGCCGGCGGCCTGCGGCGGCGTGACGGACACGAAAGCCCCTCGGTCGTTCATCGCGGCGATCGCCTCGATGCCGCGCTCGCCGAACAGGATCGCCCGGACGAGCCGGCGCGGCTCGCCCGCCCGTGCGGGCGGCGCGAGAAGAAGCCGCATCTGCATGCCCTCGACGGAGGCGGCGGCCCTTTCGCGGCCGTTCAGCACGGAAGCGACGGCGCGGGAATCGTCCGGGCTTCCGCCATTGCCCCTGAGCGTCCCCTCCAGCGTGTCTCCGCGCCGGATCACGACGGCGCGCTCATCGAAGGCGAGGTCCGACACCCGGCCGACGGGCTTGGCGACCGTCGTGACGTTCTCCGTCTCCACCCTGACCTCGATGGACCGGAACGGCCCCTCGCCGGCCGGGGCCGCAGCGGGCGACGGTCCGCGCACGGCGGCGGCGCCCAGCACGCGCGACAGGACGGCCGTGGACGGCAGGGGTGCGGCCGGCCGCCGCCCGCCTTCGGCCCTGAGCCGGCCCTCCTCCCGGAGCTGGGTCGCGGCCTGCTCGTCGGAGAGCACCGCCGCGCCCGACGGGATCGACAGGGTCGAGAGGTCGCTCTTCACGACCGAGACCTCGGCGTCGGACGTCTCCGGGGGGACCTCGATCGGCCGGTCGGGCGCGGTGTCGGCGAAGAACCGGAGCGGGTTGAAGGGCGGGATGTCGACGGCATAGGCCCCCGCCGTCAAGGAGAGGCCGGTCGAGATGCGCACGAAGCTCCGGACCTTGATGACCTCCCGGTCGCCGGCCCGCAGCGTCATCGGGCTGCGGAACGTCTGCTTCGCCGAGGCTACGATCTCCGCCCGCACGAGCTTGTCGCCCTTCCGGGACTGGTCGCCCGGGGCCTCGCCGGCCCTGCCGGACGGGAGGGAGGCCCGTTCCGGCGATTCTGCGAAACTCACCTCGCCGTCGCTCGACACGTAGATGGCCGACCCGAGGAGCATCGCGCCCGCGATCCCGATGAGGACGGAGGCCCCGAGCCAGCGCAGGCTCAAGCCGTGCCGGGACCCTGTCGGGGCCTGGCCGGCTCCGGCATCGAGAGGATGCTCGTTGCCGAGAGCCGGCACGAGGCCCGACCTGCGCCGCGAGGCTCGCGGCGGCGGGAACGGCACAGGAGTCGCCGGCCTGTCCGGCCGGGCGCCAGGGAGCGGCCCCGGCGAACGGGGAAGCGCGGCGTGCAAGCTCAATCGGGTGCGCCCTACGGATGCGGGAGGCGGTGAATCATCGCCCGCCCTTCCCTGTCTAAACCGCACTGGCCTCCATCTCCCGGCTTTTTTGCGGCCCGGCCCGCCGGTCGCGGCCTCCGCGGAAAAAATGATGAAGGCGTGTTGACACTCCGGAAGGGCCCGTCTAGATAACGGCCATCGACGGCGCCGCTTCTGCGGATCGCCGCCAAACGCTTCCTCGGACTTCTGAGGTGACGCAACCGGGCAAGTGCCCGGGCGGAACCTCTGTCTCTGGAAGCGTGCATCGTCAAGATGCCGCTCTTTGACAAGTGAAGAAAGAAAGAGAAACGTGGACGGCGGAGTCCTTGCGGACCGCGCTGCCTCGGAGGGGCAACCTTATCGATGCGGCAAGGTCGAAGAGACTTCGGCGGATCAACGTTTCGGAAGCTCACATTCGTCGGTGGAAACGCCGACATGAATTGTGTGCTCCGTCAATTACGTTGTGACTAGCCGATTGGATCTCACTCCAACTTGAGAGTTTGATCCTGGCTCAGAGCGAACGCTGGCGGCAGGCTTAACACATGCAAGTCGAACGGGCACCTTCGGGTGTCAGTGGCAGACGGGTGAGTAACACGTGGGAACGTACCCTTCGGTTCGGAACAACTCAGGGAAACTTGAGCTAATACCGGATACGCCCTTACGGGGAAAGGTTTACT
>CALMTJ010000444.1 GCA_937872715.1 uncultured Methylobacteriaceae bacterium | reverse complement strand
GCCACCGCGTCGAGGTAGTTGCGCAGGCCCGAGGCGGCGCGGCCCGGCTCGTATTCCCGCAGCGTCACGATCGCGAGCGATCCGGCGATCGTCCGGCTCGTCGGCGGGCTCTCCTACCTGGTCGAGTACCCGTATGGCTGCACGGAGCAGCGGGTCGCGACGGCCTCCGCCGGTCTGGCGCTGAAGCCCTTCGCGCCCCTCCTGGCTGCGGGCGGCCTGGAAGGGCGGCTCACGGACAACGTCCGGGCGACGGTGCGGACCATCGCGCAGGCGGTGGACGAGGACGGGCTCGTGGCCTTCTGGCCGCGCGGCCGGGGCTTCGTGTCGCTCACGGCCTGGGCCTACCGCTTCCTCGTCACGGCCGAGCGGGCGGGCGAGCCCTCCGACAAGGCGCTGACCGAGCGGCTCGGGCGCACGCTGAAACAGGCCCTGCGGTCCGACTACCCGCGCCTCCTCGGCGGGGAGGAGCTGCGCGAGCGCGTGGCGGCCCTGTCCGCCTTGGCGGAAGCCGGACAGCTTGACGAAGGCTACGCGGCCGAGTTGGCTCGCCGGGCGGACGCCATGCCGGTCGAGGCTCTCGCGGATGCCGCGGCGGCGCTGGCGAAATCCGGCGGCGAGGACAGGAGGCTTCCGGACGCGCTCGTCGACAGCCTGTGGAGCCGGGTCAGGCTCCTGTCCCGCGACGGGCGGCCGGTCTATGGCGGCCTCGCGGGCGAGGGCGGCAACCCGCTGATCCTGCCGTCGGAGGCCGCGAGCCTCGCGAAGGCCGTGCGGGCGACGGCGCTCGCCGCCCCGGACGACCCGCGCGACGCGGTCCTGCGCGACGGGCTGGTCCGGCTCGGCGAGGGGAGCGGCTGGGGCTCGACCCACGCCAACGCGGCCGCGATCTCGGCCCTGGCCGAGACCTGGCGCGCCCCGTCCGGCTCGCTGCCCGTCACGCTCGCTCGCGCGGCCTCGTCCGAGCGCATCACCCTCGGCGGTGGGGTCCCGGTCGCGCGTCGGGCCACGGCCGAACCGGCGGCGCAGCGCCTGGAGAACGGCGGCAGCCGGCCGGTCGTGGCCCTGGTCGACACGCGCTACCAGCCGGTCGAGCCGGGCTTCCGGGCGAAGCCGGTCTCGGCCGGCTTCGTGCTCGCCCGGACGCTGTTCCGCGTGCCGGGCGGCGGCCGCCCTGCGGAGCGGCTCCCGCCTGACGCGGAGAACGGCGTCGTCCTCGCGGTCGGCGACGTGGTCGAGGAGGTGGCGGAGCTCGTGAACCCGGAGGATCGCACGCACGTCGCGATCCTCCTGCCGCTCGCGGCCGGGCTCGAGCCGCTCAATCCGAACCTCGCGACGGCGCCCGCCGAGGCCGCGCCCTCCGCCGGCCCGACACTCGCGCCGAGCTACGTGGCCTTCAACGACGACGGCGTGCTCTACGCCTATGACAGCCTGCCGAAAGGGAACTACCGCTTCGTCTTCCGCACGCGCGCGCTGATCCCGGGCTCCTTCACCCAGCCGCCCGGCGAGGCGGAGACCATGTACCGGCCGGGCATCCACGGCGCCTCGGCGGGAATGCGGGTGACGGTCGGGCGGTGAATGGCTGCGCTGGCCGTGCCGCCGGACAGGCGCGATCCCCGGACCCCGAGAGCGCGCACCCTCCGGCGCGATGCTACGCCCCCCGAGCGTAAGCTCTGGCGTCAGCTTCGGATGCTGGAGCTGCCAGGCGGCCACTTTCGGCGGCAGGCTCCGATCGGGCCGTACTTCGCCGATTTCGCCCACCACGGTGCGAGGCTCGTCGTGGAGTTGGACGGAGCGCAGCATGGCTTGCCGACCGGTCAACGCCATGACGCGATTCGCGACGCGTATCTGGACGCCGCCGGATATCGCGTTCTCCGCTTCTGGAACGACGAGGTCGTGGAGAACCTGGACGGAGTCGTCGAGACGATCCTCGCCGCCATCCTGGCGAATTCCACGACGGTGCCGCGATGAACGCGCCGCTGCTCACCCCTCCCCGCCGCAAGCGGGGGGAGGGGTGAGCAG
>CALMTJ010000443.1:7462-30494 GCA_937872715.1 uncultured Methylobacteriaceae bacterium | reverse complement strand
GGGGCCGGCCCCCCCCGGGGGGGCGGGGGGGGTGCCGCGTCGGCGGGCGCGCGGGGCGGGGGCCTGGGGGGGGGGCGGGGCAACGCCCGGCCATGACGTCCGATCGACGGGGGCGAGCCCTCAGCGCCAGATCTTATCCAGCGTGATGGGCAGTTCGCGGACCCGCTTGCCCGTCGCATTGTAGACCGCGTTGGCGACGGCCGCGCCGACGCCCGTGATGCCGATCTCGCCGATGCCGCGCGAGCCCATCGGCGTGTGCGGGTCGGGGATGTCCGTCCAGATCACGTCGATGGCCGGCACGTCGAGATGCACCGGCACGTGGTACTCGGCAAGCGACGGGTTCATCACGCGCCCGCTGCGCTCGTCGAACTGCGTCTCCTCCATCAGCGCGAGGCCCAGCCCCATGATGATGCCGCCCCGGAACTGGCTGGCGGCCGTCTTGGCGTTGAGGATGCGCCCGCAATCGAAGGAGCCGAGGAATCGCGTCACCCGCGTCTCGCCCGTCACCGCGTTGACCCGCACCTCGCAGAACATCGCGCCGTGTGAATGCATGGACCAGTGCATCGTTTCGAGCGGCGGCGGCGCGCTCGCCTCCGCGCTCACCTCCTCGCGCCCGGCGCGCTCCAGGATGGAGGCGTAGCTCTCGCGACGCTCAGGCTCGTCGAGTTTGGCGAGGCCCCCGTCCAGGCCCCCGACCTCGTCCGGCGAGAGCCCGGCCAGCGGTGAGTCGTTGCCCGCGAGCCGCAGGAGCTCCGTCACCAGCACGCGCTGCGCGGCGATCACGGAGGCGCCGATCGAGGCCGTCTGCTGCGAACCCCCCGCCAGGACGATTCCAGGAAGCGACGAGTCCCCGTAGGCGAAGCTCACCTGCTCCATGGACAGCCCCAGGCGCTCGGCCGAGACCTGCGTCTGGGCCGTCGCGGTCCCCATCCCCATCTCGTGCGCGGCGACCGCGACCGTCGCGTGCCCGTCCCGGGTAAGCGTGATCCGGGCGGCGCCGCCCGGCATGCGGTAATAGGGGTAGGTCGAGGTCGCGACGCCCATGCCGACGAGCCACTCGCCCTCTCGGCGGTTGCCAGGCTTCGGGTCCCGCCGGTTCCAGCCGAACCGCTCCGCCCCCGCCCGGTACGCCTCGACGATGTGGCGCGAGGAGAAGGGCGTTCCCGTCGTCGGGTCCTTCTCCGGCTCGTTGCGGATCCTGAGCTCGATCGGATCCATGCCGAGCTCGACCGCGAGCTCGTCGATTGCGCTCTCGAGGGCGAAAGTGCCGACCGCCTCGCCAGGCGCCCGCATGAAGGTGTTCGGCAGCATGTCGAGGTGGACGATGGCGACGTCCAGCTTGAAGCTTCCGGCCGCGTAGGCGCTCCGGGCCGGCAGGATGAAGGGCTCGGGCAGGGCATTGTGCGGAGTGATCGCCACCGTGCCGGTATGAATCAGGGCGTCGAAACGTCCGTCGGGCTGCGCGCCGAGCGCCAGCCGCTGCTCGGTGAGGGTTCGTCCGCCGACCCCGCGATAGACGCCTGCGCGCGACAGCACGATCCTGACCGGGCGGCCGGCCAGCCTGGACGCGGCGGCGCCGAGGATCTGGTGCTGCCACAACGTCTTCGACCCGAAGCCGCCCCCGACATAGGGCGAGGTCACGTGCACTTGGCTTTCCTCGAGCCCGAAGACGTGCGCGATCGACCAGGCCGTCTGGGCGACGGCCTGGGACGCGTCGTGGATCGTGAGCTCGTCGCCCTCCCAGGCCACCGTCGCGGCGTGCAGCTCGATCGGGTTGTGGTTGTGGCGCGGCGTCCGGTAGGTGGCATCCACCTTGTGGGGCGCGTTCGCGAGGGCAGCTTCGGCATCGCCGATCGCGAGCTTCAGCGGCTGGCCCATGAACAGCCCGGGTTCCGTGCCCTTGGCCTGCGCCTCCGCGAACGAGGTCGTCGCCGGCTCGGCCCCGTAGGTCACCCGGATCAGCGAGGTGGCGTGGTCGGCCTGCTCCTGCGTCTCGGCGAGCACGACCGCGATCGGCTGTCCGTTCCAGTGGACCCGGTCGTCCTGCATGATCGGCAGGTCGTCCCCGCCGACGGCCTTCTCGGCCGACATGAAGAGCGGCATCGGCTTCATCCGGGGCGCGTTCCGGTAGGTCATCACCAGGACGACGCCCGCCGCAGCCTCGGCGTCGGCCGTGTCCAGCGTCGCGATCCGGCCCTTCGGCACCGTGCCGTAGGCGAGCGCGGCGTAGACCATGCCGGACAGCGGGAACTCGGCCGCGAAACGTGCGGCGCCCCGAACCTTGAGCGGCCCGTCGATGCGCGATACGGGCGCGCCGATCAGCCCGTGCCGATGCCGGATCAGCGGGTCCGGGCTCCCTCCCGGCATCCAGCCGTCCGGCGCGAGCTCGACGGCCTTCCTCATGACGGTCTGGACGGCGCCCTGCGCGGCCACCTTGGCTTCGTTGAGGATGCTCATGCGGCGGCTCCCGTGAGCTCGCTCAGCACGGCCGTGACGGTCCGGACCGCGAGATCGATCTTGAATGCGTTGTGGGACAGAGGCGCGGCGTCCGCGAGCTCGGTTTCGGCCGCGTGCCGGAAGCTCGCCTCCGTCGCCGGACCGCCCCGCAAGGCCGCCTCCGCCTTCCAGGCGCGCCACGGCTTGTGCGCCACGCCGCCGAGGGCGAGCCGCACGTCGCGCACCATTCCGTCCTGGACGTCGATGGCGGCCCCGACCGACACCAGCGCGAAGGCATAGCTCGCCCGGTCGCGCACCTTGCGGTAGGTCGAGCGCGCCGCGAAGGCGAGCGGCGGCAGCTCGACGGCCGTGATGAGCTCGCCGGGCGCGAGCTCCGTCTCGATGTCCGGCCTGTCGCCGGGCAGCCGATGCAGATCCGTCAGGGGAATGCTGCGCCGTCCCACGGGTCCATCCAGGTGCACGACGGCGTCCAGCGCGGCCAGGGCCACGCACATGTCGGACGGGTGGGTGGCGACGCAAGCGGGCGAGGCGCCGAGAACGGCGTGGATCCGGTTGAAGCCGTCGACCGCGTCGCAGCCGGCTCCCGGCGCGCGTTTGTTGCAGCGGGCCGCGTCGTCGTAGAAATAGGTGCAGCGGGTGCGCTGCATGATGTTGCCGCCGACGGTCGCCATGTTGCGGATCTGTCCGCTCGCGCCGGCCAGGATCGCTCGCGACAGGACGGGAAAGCGGGTCCGCACCGCGCGATCCGCCGCGACGGCCGTGTTCCTCACGCCGGCGCCGATCACGAGGCCGCCGTCGCCGCGGGCCTCGATGCCCTGCGACAGCCCGGTCACGTCGACGAGGGCGTCCGGACGCTCCACCGTTTCGCGCATCAGGTCGACGAGGTTGGTGCCGCCCCCGAGATACCTGGCGCGGGCCGAGGCGGCCGCGAGCCTCACCGCGTCCGGAACGGTCTCGGGACGCTCGTAGCTGAAAGGGTTCATCGCGTCGCCTCCGCCCCGAACGTCTCGGTGATGGCCGCGACGATGCCGTTATAGGCGCCGCAGCGGCACAGATTGCCGCTCATCCGCTCGCGCAGCTCGTCGTAGTCGAGCACCACGGTCTCTCGTGACAGGTCGGCCGTGAGGACGCTCGGGATCCCGCGGTCGACCTCGCCGGCCATCCCGATCGCCGAGCAGAGCTGGCCCGGCGTGCAATAGCCGCATTGGAAGCCGTCATGCTCGACGAAGGCACGCTGGAGCGGATGGAGCTCGCCGCCCGCGCTCAGCCCCTCGACCGTGAGGATCGATCGGCCCTGGTACTGCACGGCGAGCGCCAGGCAGGAATTGATGCGCTCGCCGTCGACCAGCACGGTGCAGGCGCCGCAGGCGCCCTGGTTGCAGCCCTTCTTGCTGCCCGTGAGATGAAGGTGCTCCCGCAGGAGGTCGAGGAGGGACGTCCGCAGGTCGAATTCCGCCTCGACGTCGCGGCCGTTGATCGTGAACCGCATGTGATCTCCTGACCGACGGCCTAGATGGGCTCCGGAGGCGGCCTCGAGGGCGGCGCCGGCCGCCTGACCACTCAACGGGCAAGCCTCCCGGTTGTTCAGAACCGCACCGAAGTGCGGCATGCCTCCACATGGCGGGATGCGGGTCGCGCTTGATCGCGGACGCCCGTTGCGGTTGATCTCCCGCATGCGGCGCCGGTGCCGCCGGAGGGCGCCATGCCCGTGTCGGACAACATCGCGCTCGCGAAGCCGGAGGATGTCGGCTTCTCGCGGGAGCGCCTGGGCCGGCTGACGGACGTCCTCGAGCGCGACATCGAGGCCGGCCTCATCCCGGGATGCGTCGTGCTGGTGGCCCGGCGCGGCCGCGTCGTCCTGTTCAAGGCGCTGGGGCGGCTCGGGCCGGGGGAGGGCGCGGCGCCGATGGAGCGCGATTCGGTGTTCCGCCTTTATTCCATGACGAAGCCGGTCGTGTCGGTCGCCGCCATGATGCTGGCCGAGGAGGGGCGCCTCGCCGTCGGCGATCCCGTCTCGCGCTACCTGCCGGAATACGCGGACCTGACCGTCGGGCCGGATCGGACGCCTGCCGCCCGGGTGGTGAGGGTGCAGGACCTCCTCCGGCACACGTCGGGCCTCACCTACGAGTGGATGGATGACGGCCCGGTCCACCGCCTCTACGCAGAGGCCCGGGTCGGGCGTCGCAGCTATACCAATGCCGAGCAGGCGGCGGCCCTGGCGCGCCTGCCGCTCGTCGCCGAGCCCGGCACGGAGTTCCAGTACAGCCACTCGACGGACGTGCTCGGGCGCGTGGTGGAGGTCGTGAGCGGGCAGACCCTCGGCCGCCATCTGCGCGAGCGGGTTTTCGAGCCGCTGGGAATGCTGGAGACCGGCTTCCGGGTGCCGCCGGAATTCGCCTCGCGGCTGGCCGAGCCGTTCGACCCCGATCCCGAGACGGGCGAGGCCGTACGGCTCCTCGACGTGCGGGCGGAGGTGGCGTCGGAGAGCGGAGGAGGGGGGCTCTGCGGGACGGCTCCCGATTACAACCGCTTCCTCCACATGCTGTCCGCCGGCGGCACGCTGGACGGCGTCCGCCTGCTCGGGCCGAGGACGATCGCCTACATGACGGCCGACCATCTCGGCCCCGCCATCCGGATCGCGGGCGACCTCCTGCCGGAGGGCTACGGGTTCGGGCTCGGCTTCGCGGTGAGGCGGGGGGACGGGATCGCGCCCTTCGCCGGAACGGCCGGAGACTATTACTGGGAGGGTCTCGCCGGGACAAGCTTCTGGGTGGATCCCGGGCAGGAGCTCTACGGGCTCACCATGGTGCAGGCTCCCGGCCGGCGGGAGCATTACCGGCGGCTCACGCGTCAGATGGTCTACGGCGCGATCGTGGAGTGAGTGACGGAGCGGCCCGCCGCGACGGGCACCGCCGCCGGGGAGGTGACCACCTGCTCGAATTGGCGCAGGCAATCCTCCTTCGACAGCCCCGCCGCCCGTTGCCGTACGGCTGCGCCGTCATGCGGCCCCGCCCGAAGGAGGTTGCGGAGCGCCCCGGCCAGCGCGGCGCTATCGCCGGCCGGAACCAGGGTTGCGACCCCGTCCAGGAAGTCGTGCAGCTCCGTGCCGGGATCGGCCGTGACCACGAGCCGCTTGCCGCTCGCCAGCATGCCGCCGAGCTTGGACGGCAGCACGAGGTCCGCGATGCCGCCATGCTGCGGCAGGACGTGGATGTCGGCGAGGTTCAGAAGCTCGCAGAGCCGCTCCTCGGGCTGGATCGGCAGGAAGCGGACGTTCGGCAAGGCTCCGTAGCGTAAGACGAGGCGGTCCTTGGCCGGGCCGTCCCCGGCGATCACGAAGGTCGGCCCCGGCTCGTTCCGCAGCGCCTCCGCCGCGTCCAGCACGACGTCCAGGGCCTGCTTGCTGCCGATGCTGCCCGCGTAGAGGGCCACCTTCTCGCCCGCGGGCAGCCCGAGCTCGGCCCGGTAGAGGCTGGGCCGCCCGAGCGGCCGGATCTCGCCGAGGTCGACCCAGTTGCGGATCAGCGCCACCCGCTCCGGCCGGACGCCCTTGGCGAGGATGCGATCCCGCATGGCGGCGGAGATCGCGACCAGGCGGTCGAACCGCCTCATGAGGAGGCGTTCGAAACCCGCCGCCAGGCGCTGGAACAGGCGTCCCCTGAGATGGCCCACCGCGAAGGCGGCGTCGATCTCGAGGTCCTGGACGTGAAGGACGCTGCGGGCGCCGACGAGCCGCGCGGCCGCGAGCGCCGCCGGAGCCGCGAACAGGGTCGGCTCGACGCACAGCACCACGTCCGGGCGCCGCACGAGGATGGCGGAGACCACGACGGGCAGGGAGGACAGGGCGAAGCTGAGCGGCGCGACGAGACGCCAGACCCCGCCCATCCGCCTGCGCACCACGATCGGGCATCGGATGATCTCGACGGCCCCCTTCTTCTCGCGCGACCACCGCCACGCCCGGTAGGGCCGGGCGACGTTCCAGCCCGGATAGTGAGGCGGCGTCGTCACGACCGTCACGTCGTGGCCGGCCTGCGCCAGGAACGTCGCGATCTCGCCCGAATAACGGCCGATGCC
Organism: uncultured Methylobacteriaceae bacterium; assembly: GCA_937872715.1. Taxonomy (GTDB): domain Bacteria; phylum Pseudomonadota; class Alphaproteobacteria; order Rhizobiales; family Beijerinckiaceae; genus Enterovirga. Next base: position 23,963 of record CALMTJ010000443.1, on the reverse strand, counting down.
GACGGGCTCGGGGGAGAAGTTCATGCCGTAGAGGAGGATGCGGGCCACGGGCGTCTCCCTCACGTCGACAGGAAGGCGACGCTGTGCGTGCCGAGGGCCAAGCATGTGAGACGGCCGGTGATATAGGCGCCCGTATCGATGCCGATCGCGTTCTCGCGCACGAGCGGCTTCTCGCCCGGCGTGTGCCCGTGAACCACGACGGCCCCGAAATCCGCCTCCGAGCCGATGAAATCCTCCCGGATCCAGAGCAGGTCCTCCTGCGTCTGCTCCGCGAGCGGCACGCCTGGCCGGACGCCCGCGTGGCAGAAGAAGTATTCGCCGGCCGAGTGGGTCAGCGCGAGCCCGTGCAGGAACTCGAGATGACCGGGCGGCATGGCGCGCCGGAGCTCGTCGGCCACGGCCGGGAGGTTCTTGGCGGCCCTGAGGTCGCTCGTGTCGACGCCGTAGGAATGCACGGTCTCGATGCCGCCGAACTTGCGCCAGGTCTCCCCGGTCTCCGGCCGGTCGAGGAAGTCCAGCAGCATCGCCTCGTGATTGCCGAGCAGCGGCAGGATGGGCGCTGGGAACTCCGCCTCCGTGAGCGCGTCCAGCACGGCGCGCGAATGCGGCCCCCGGTCGACGTAATCGCCCAGGAAGACGACCAGCGCCTCGTCGTGCTCGTGGCGCGCGAGGTCGGCATCGATGAGGTCCCGCATCCGACGCAGCAGGTCGTGGCGCCCGTGGATGTCTCCGACCGCGTAGATGCGCTTTCCCGCCGGCAGCAGGGCCATCGCGGTGCCCGGCGCCTCCGGGCGTCCGGCGAATGTCCGGCGCAGTCCCGCCAGAACGCGATTGAGCATGGGTGACCTGACCTCAGCGCCGGAAGGGGTTCGCGGGCTCCGGCACGCCCGGGATCCTGATGTCGGTCCCACCCTCCGCGAGCTTGTCGGCGATGACCTTGCGGGTCTCGACCGGCACGCGCTCGAAGAGCGGCAGGAGCAGCGCCCGGTTGGCCTCCGTGGTCTTGGCGAAGATCCCGGCGGCCGTCTCCGGCGCGTCGCGCGCGACATGGGCGTACTCGTCCTCCACGCGCGCCCGCAGGTCGGGATCGGCGTTGCGCAGGAACGCGACCGCGATCGGCGCGCGGCTCTGCGAGATCCAGCCCTCGTTCGGGGACACGGCGTAGGACATGCGCAGGAGCGGCATGTTGCGGCCGGCCCGGCCGGACAGGGCGGATTCGAGCAGGAACAGGTTGAACCAGGAATGGCCGTCGGCCGGCGCGCAGGCGAGCTTCGCCCGGAGGTCCTTCACCGCCTGCTCGCCGTTCTCGAAGGCGGCGGCGCCGTCGCCGGACCCGGCCGCCTGCTGCATCCGGTAGATGCGGAACACGCTCGCCGGGTTCCGCAGCGGCCCGCAGGCCGGGTCGTCCTCGACCTTGCGGATCGCGGGCTCGAACGGGTTGAGGGCCTTCACGTCGAAATCGAGCCCGCCGGTCAGCCGGGCGGACAGCGTGACGAGGGGATCGGATTCCATCTCGGCCGGGATGCGGGCGAGCGCGTAGGTGGCGGCGGAGAGCGCGCAGGCCGCCAGGAGAGCCCGCAGGCCGAGGCGGACCGGCCGGGGCGCGATGTCGCTCATGCGGACACCGCCGGGACGCGGCGGCCGACGTCGAGGCCCGTTCCGGCCCAGCGCGACGTCGTCTGCGCGACGGGCGCGGGCCGCCGGACCGATTGCGCGAGGCCGCAGCCGAGAACCGCCATCCACACGGCCCCGAAACCCGGGATCTGGGCGGAGAAGTCGACGAGGGCGTGGAGACAGCCGAGCAGGCCGACGCCGAACGCGGCGATCGGGATGTCGGCGTCGCGCCGCCGGGTGAGGCCGCCGTGCAGAAGCTTGGCCAGCGCCGCCACGAAGACCAGCACGACCAGGGCGGCGAACGGGATCCCGAGCTCGGCGGCGATCTCGAGCGGGATGTCGTGCGCCCGGTCCCAGATGCCGGAGGTCGACATCCCGGCCGGCCGGTGCGCCGGGAACACGTCGGCGAAGGTGCCGAGCCCGCTCCCGAACCAGGGCGCGGCCCGGATCATGTCGAGGGCCGTCCCGTAGGCCGCGAGGCGGCTCTCGTCGATGAGACCCTGCCCGCCGATGCGGCCCGCCACGGCTCCGCCGAGGAGCTCGAGCAGCACGGCGCCGACGAGGACGAGCCCTCCCACCCCGCCGAACACCGCGAGGTAGCCCGGCGCCCGATGGCGCAGGCAGAGCGCCGCGACCGTGACCGCGCCCCCCATCGATAAAAGGATTCCGGCCCGGGACTTCGTCATGAGAAGGGCCGCGAGGCACAGGAAGGTGCAGGCCAAAGCCGCGACGAGGGTGAGGGGCGGCGCGTTGAGCAGGGCCGCACCGAAATCGCGCGGTCCGGCCGCCGAGCGCGGGACGCGCCGGTCGAGCTGATCCGTGAGCCGCGCCGTCCACAGGATCAGCCCGGTGCCGATGAAGGTCGCGGCCGTGTTGCGGTTCACGAAGGTGGCGGTCAGGTCCTCGCGATAGGCGAATTTCTCGATGCCGAGCAGCGAATCCGGGTCGAGCAGGTGGGCGGCGAGGCCGTAGAGCGCGAGGACCGCCACGATCCACCGGATCCCGGACATCAGGATCGCGGCCCCGTCCCGCTCCGTCGCGGCCAGGAAGGCGCAGCCGAAGGCGAGCGCCATCAGGATCGGCCGGCACAAGGCGGCCTGCGTCTTGGCGGGGTCGACCGAGACCGTCTGCCGGAGCGGCTGCCCGAGAAGGCGCTCGGCCTCGGCCCAGACCGGGGCCGCCGGGAAGCCGGCGGCCGGCACGCTCTGAAGGGCCGCGGCCAGCACCGTCGCGCCGATGAGCGCGACCGCGACCACCAGCATGGCGGCGTGGACGGCCGTCACCCGGCGGAGATCGAAGAGGACGAGCGACACGGCGAGCGGGAGGCACCAGGTCGCGACCCAGACGTCGTCGACGGAGCCGTAGGGAAGGGGCGCCGCGGCCGCGACCGCGACGACGATCGCGGTGGCGACGAGATGGAGGGTCGATCCGGCCTCGCTGCGTCGGGCCGGCTCAGCCGTCGTCACACGCGCCATGGATGGCAGCTCCGTCGGGTCCCGACGCTCCCGGGAAAGCCGGGGCTCGGCCTGCATCGACGAACCGGGCCACGGCCGTCGGCTCGCGGCGCGATCTCGCATACGGGCCTGGGGCCGTCCACGCGAAGATGACGACGAGGTTACCGGCGGCCGGATGCCGGCAGGAGCACCGGGTCGGACGGGCTCGACCGCCCGCCCCCGAGAGGTCCGAACCGGACCGGCAGCTTGAGCGGGATCCGGCCGATCCCGATGGCGCGGCGGATCACCGGACGCAGCCAGCGGTTCGCCTGGGCGTCGATCTCGCCGCAATAGCGATACGGGACGGGGCTGATGCCGCCCTTGAAGTGGCTGATCCCGGACACGGTGTCCTGCGGATCGAACCCGCCGACATCGAACTCGCGGAACCCCTCCCGCTTAAGGTGCAGGATGGCGTTCCACATCAGGAGCTGGCCGCAATTGCGGGCGCGCGCCGCCGGCAGCGACGCCGCCGACAGGTATTCGCCGGTCGCCCCGTAGGTCGCGATCAGCACCCAGCTCATCGGCTGCCCGTCGGCCACCGCCTCGAGGACCAGCATCCGGCGGTCGGCCGGCAGCTGGCGCTGGAACTCGCCGAGCAGGCTCGGCGTGGTCGATTTGCGATACGTCGCGTGGTCGAGGACCTCGCCATGGGCGGCCAGGAAGCGGTTGAAGATAGCGTCGTCGCGGCCGGTCACCACGCGGGTTCCCATCCGCTCCGCCTTGACCAGGAACCGCCGCCAGCTCTGCTTGAGCCCGGCCCGGAGACGCTCCTCGCTGGCCGTCAGGTCGAGCCGTCCCGCACCGTGCCCGGGCACGCCCGGCTCCCCGAAGCTCCCGCCGGGCGGCAGCACGGCCGCGAGGCGGTCGGGAGCGATCGTCGGCGCCACCCTGAGATAAAGGTTCCGGCCGACCGCGTAGCGGTCGTACAGGTCCTGGAGGATGCCCGGCACCCGGCCGTCGCCCCGGCCGAGATCCCAGACCGGACCGCGGTTGACCCACGCGATCCCGCCGAGCCGAAGCGGCAGGCTTCGGGTCAGGACCTGGGCCGCGCCCACCACCTCCCGGCCGTCCCGGTAGACGATTCGCTCGACGTTCCAGGGTCCGGTGCGGACTTTCGCCTCGGCCCACTCCCATGTCTGGAGCAGGCTGCGATCTGCGAAACGGGCGACGATCGCGTCCCAGGATGGCGCGTCTTCCGCCTCGGTTCCGACCAGCATCTCCCGTCCTTTCCCTCCGGCATCCTAGACGGAGCGGGTCGTTGCGAGCAACGTCGCGCGCAAGCTATTCGCGTCCGGCGCGACCGAGCGCACGAGATGGTTAACGGCGGCCGGGACCGTCATCGCATCCGGGCTCCCGTGCTCGGACCGGCCACGACGGCAGGCCTCGCCGATCCTGCCCCCGTCGGGATCATGGCGCCCCGCGCCGAAGGACGCGGGCGGCGAGCCGCGGCATGTGCTCGACGGCGGCGCCGGTGTCGAGCAGGTCCCGCAGGAAGCCGATGGGACCACGCCCCATCCAGCGGGTCAGCGCGGCGATCGCGAGCGCCGCGACCGCGAACTCCCCTGCCGCGACGCCGAGCACCATGCCGGGAACGCCGAGCCAGGACGCCAGCGCGCCGCCCAGCAGGATGCACAGGAGCGCCGCGACCAGCATCCGCGAGCTCGGGCCATACATCCGGTTCGTGCCGATCAGCGCGTAGGTGCTGACGCGGCCGAGCTGGATGCAGGCGGACAGGGCGAGGAACAGCGCCATCAGGCCGAAATCGAACTCGATGCGGCCGCCGGTCCACAGGTGGAAGATGGCGGGCCCGAGCAGCAGCAGCGCGAGACCGGCGAGAGCGAGCGCGAGGCAGGAGCCCTGCGTGCCGGCGATCACGAGCCGGTAGGCGCCGCGCAGGTCGCCGCGACCCACGCTGCGGGACACTTCGAGATCGAGCGGGAAGACGAACACGAAGACTGCCTGATCGATCAGCCGCGCCGCCGTGGCGAACACGGAGAAGATCGCGACGCCGCTTCCTCCCAGCACGGCGCCCAGGACCACCCGGGGCCCCTGCAGGAGGATGCCCTGCGTGGCGAGGTTGCCGAGGGCGAAGCCGATCCCCGGCCGGATCTGGCTGCGGATCCACGCGAGGTCCACCCGGGCTAAGTCCGGTCTCGCCCAGGGAGCGAAACGCCGGGCCAGGACCGAGACCGCGAGGAGATCGATGAGCGCGACGATGGCGAGGCCCGCCGCGGCCGAGACGAAGCCGCCGCCGAGCACGAGGAGGACCAGGGCCACGCTCCCGAGCTCGGCGAGCTTCGCGGCTCCGTCGATGCAATAGATGAGGCCGTAGCGGCCGGACGCGTTCAGCGAGCCGGCGACGATCCCCCGGAGCGTGCCCGTCCAGAGCTGCAGCAGGGAGAACACGGCCACGAAGCTCGCCTCGTCTTCGGAGATCACCTTCAGGTTGAGGGTGCTTTCGAGCGGGATGTAGATGACGACCGCGCTGACGAGCGCGAAGAAGGGCAGCATCAGGAAGAGCAGGAAATTGACGGCCGCCTGGAAGGTCCGGGCCGCCGAGGCCTCGTCTTCCCGTCCGACTGCCATGACCATGTCGTTGGCGGCCGTGGTGAGGAGCCCGAAATTCGCGTAGGTCAGGTAGGAGGCCATGGCGGTGAGGGCCAGCCATTCGCCGAACGCCTCCACGCCCCATGCCCGGATGAGCAGGGGTACCATCGCGAGCGTGCTGACGGCGTTCGCGACCCGGGTGACGGCCTGGCCCGATATGCCGGCGATGAGCCGCCGGGAAAGGTTGGAATCGTCAGGGTTGGTAGACACGCATCGCCCTGGTCGGGTGTAGTCCGATCACGTCGTCCGGACGCTGCGCCCGCCGGCAAGGCGATAGAACCGGCCCGCCACGCGGGCAAGGTCGACCCGCGGGCGATTAAGCTTACGGTTACCGGAGGCCGTCCGTCCGCTTGCTCGCGCCGCCGCGTTCGGATTAGGGCAGGTCCGTCGTCACGGCCGCGTCGTCGAGAGGCGGATGGGCGCGCCGAACATCATCGCCTCGACGCCATCCCGCCGGCCGGACGTCCCGGTCCGAGCGGCCCGGGACGCCCATCGTGCCTCGCGCCAAACCGATCGTCGTGTACCGGCTCGGCAGTCTCGGCGACACCGTCGTGGCGCTTCCCTGCTTCCATCTCATCGCCAGGAGCTTCCCCGACTCGGAGCGCGTGCTGCTCACCAACGTCCCGGTCTCGACCAAGGCGGCGCCGCTCGCCGCCATCCTGGGCGGGAGCGGGCTGATCGGGCGGGTCGTGGCCTATCCGGCGAAGCTGACGTCGGTCCGGGCGCTCCTGGCGCTCCGGCGGGAGCTCCGCGCGACCGGGGCGACGACGCTGGTCTATCTCGCGGAGAAGCGCGGGCTCGCCTCCGCATTGCGGGACCTGCTGTTCTTCCGGTTCTGCGGCTTCTCCCGCATCGTCGGGGTGCCGCTCACGCCGGACCTCCAGGCCAACCGCCGCGATCCTGTCTCGGGTGAGGTGGAGCCCGAACATCAGCGGCTCGGCCGCACCCTCCGGCCGCTCGGGCCGATCGATGTCGCCGACCGGTCGAACTGGGACCTCCGGCTCACGGCGGCGGAACGCGAGGCGGGGCGGGCGGCCACGGCCCCGTTCGGCGGCAGGCCGTTCCTCGGCGTGAACATGGGCGGGAAGGCGGCCGAGAAGGATTGGGGCGCGGCCCGCTGGGAGGCGCTGCTGGAGGAGGTCGGCCGGCGCGTTCCCGGGCTGGGCCTCCTCGTGGTCGGCGCCGGGGAGGACCGGGAGCGGGCCGAGCCGCGTTGTCGCGCTGGCCCGGTCCCGCGGTCGACGCCTGCGGGCGGCTGGCTCCCCGCGAGACCGCGGCCGCCCTCGCGGCCCCGCCCGCCTTCGTCGGCCACGACAGCGGGCCTCTCCACCTCGCGGCCGCCATGGGGGTCGCCTGCGTCGGGCTGTTCGGCGGCTACAACCGGCCCCGCGAATGGCATCCTTACGGGACGGGCCACCGGATCATTCACCGGATGGGCGGCGTCGCCGCCATAACGGTCGCGGAGGTCGCGGAAGCCGCGTGCACGCTCCTGGCGGAGAGGGGCGGCACGCCCGCCTGATCCCTCCGTCAGTCGAGCCTGTGCCCGGTGAGGCGGGACAGCTCCGCCCGGATCGCGGCCTTGTCGTCCAGCCCCGCGACGGCGAGGCGGAGCTCCAGCGCCTTGGCGTCGACCAGGAACCGATACCAGAAGCCCTGGAGGACATGATAGATCAGGCCCGGCCGGCCATCCAGGAAGCCGCCCTGCACCACGTAGCGATAGAGAAAGTAGAGGAGCGGCCCGGTCGCGAAGGGCAGGCGGTTGTAGATCCGGTCCTTCACGGCCCGCTTGCGGCTCGCCTGCGTGCCGGGATCCGATTTCGTCAACCCCGTATCCACCTCGTCCAGCCGCAGCGTCGAGATGAGGATGTCGAGCGCCTCGCGGGTGGCGTAGCGGTTGTGCTTGTCCGTGAAGAAGGTGAGGTCGTTGAGGTTGTGGTCGGCGAAGCCGCCCGCGAAGGTGACGGCGCGACCGCGCTCGAGCACCATGTGCTCGTCCATCCAGCGGTCCTCGATGCGTCCGAGGCCGTTCTGCCAGATGCGCAGCAGAACGAGCGGGTAGCGTCCGCCGTGCCGGATCCAGCGGTCCATGAAGATGTGCTTGCGCTTGAGATAGATGCCGGTGACGTCCGCCGACAGCCGGGGAAGACCGTCCTCGATCTCGGCCGCGAGGTCCGGCTCGATGATCTCGTCGGCATCGAGCCGCATCACCCAGCGGCTCGTGAGGGGGGCGTTGTCGAGCCCCCACTGGAACTGGCGGGCGTAGTTGCTGAAGCGGTTCCGCAGCACGACGGCGCCCGCCGCCTCCGCGATCTCGACGGTCCGGTCGCTCGAGAAGGAATCGATCACGAACACCTCCTTCGCGATCGGCCGGAGCGCCGCGAGGCAGCGGCCGATATGACGCTCCTCGTTATGGGTGAGGATCACGACCGCGAGGTCGGCCATCGGTGCGGCTCAGCGTCCGGCGGGCAGGAGGTCGCGCGTCGCGACGGGTTCGCGCGCCGGGGAGGGCGGCTCTCCCCGGAGGGCGGCGAGCAGGTCGGCGGCCGCCCCCTCGATGCTGAACCGCGACAGGAAGGCGTCGCGGGCGCGCCGGCCGGTGACGGCGCGTTCCTCCTCCGGCATGTCGGAAAAGCGCGCGAGCAGCCGCGAGATGCCCGGTAGGTCGTCCGGCTCGACGAGCCCGGCCCCGGCTTCCGCCACGTCACGCCAGATATTGACCTTGTCCGTGATGAGGACGGGCGCCGAGCACGCCATGGCCTCCGCAACCACGATCCCGAAATTCTCCTGGTGCGACGGGAGCACGAAGCCGGAGCATGCCCGGAAGGCGCCCCACTTGGCATCGCCGGTCAGGAGGCCCGGCCAATGGACGCGGCCGGTGATGCCGCCCTCGGCCGCGATCCGGTCGAGCTCCGGCCGCCAGCCGGTCTCGTCCGGCCCGGCGATGACGAGGTCGAGCCCGGGATCGCGCGAGGCGGCGGCCGCGAAGGCCCGCAGGAGGAGGTCGCACCCCTTCTTCGGGTGGATGCGGCTGAGGAACAGGAGGAAGCGGCGGTCGCCGAGTCCGGGCAGGGCCGCCCGGAAGGCCGCGTCCTGGCGGTCCGGGTCGCCGGAGACGTCGGCCGTCCCGTAGCAGACGACCCGGGCGTTGTAGCGCGCGTCCGGGAAGGAGGAGCGCGCGAGCACGCGCTCCTCCTCCGTGGTGAACAGCACTGCGCGGGCGTCCCGCAGCACGCGGCTCTCCGCCACCCGCCAGAGCAGCTCCTTGGCGCGCCATTTGAGGGGGCTCGCGGTCCGGAACCAGGGGTCGAGCATGCCGTGGGTGAAGACCATGTAGGGCGTGGGGCCTCCGGCCAGCGCCCACCAGGTGCCGATGGAGCAATAGTTCCACACGCCGTGCACCACGACGGCGTCGTAGCTGGAGGCATTCGCCCTGAGCCACGGGACGAGGCGCGGCGAGAAGGAATAGGCGCGGGTCCGGGGGCCGAGCGCATGGACGGCGAAGGGGAGGTCGCGGAGACAGGGTGCGTCCGGAGGGTCGAGCGTCGCGACCTCCGTCTCGCAGCCGAGGCGCGACATGGCGTCGGCCGAGCGCCGGAGGCCTTCGACCGGACCGCCCGCGGAGGCCGACAGGGTGGTGATCACGCGCAGGACGCGCGTATGCGCCCGCCCCGAGGAGGCAGGGACGCTCACGCGGCCGCGGCCCGACGCACGACCTTGCTCCAGTCGCGCAGCCCCCGATCCGCGCCGGTCGCGGTGCCTTTCTGCAGCCAGGCCCGCACCGGAACCTCGAAGCCGGTCTTCGGCCGGTCGAGCACGGGCGCCGGCAGGCGCCGCGCCGGAACGGATGCGAGGCTTGGCTTGCGGGGCGGGTCGTTCGCGACGATGAGCGGCGCCAGCGTCTCGAACAGCGTCCAGTCCACGAGCGGCACGCGCAGCTCGAGCGAATGCGCCATGCTGGCCCAGTCGGAATCCCGCAGCAGCCGGTCTCGCATGTAATAGGTCATCTCGAGGAGTGTGACGGCCGCGTGCGGGTTGGCGATCCCGGCGACGAGCGCCTCCCCGCGCTCCATGATCTGTAGGCGGTCGAGCCCGGCCCGGACGAGGTCGGGAGGGAGGAAGGCGGTCAGCTCCCACGGCATGTGGAGCGAGCGGCGCAGCAGGTAGGCGCCGAACAGGCTCGACCCGTATTCGAGGAGCCCCGCGTATTTCGGCGAGGCGAACCGCCCGAGCCAGGGCGCGGTCGCGGCCCGCACCGCCCCGCCGAGCCGGCGCGCGGCCGGCACGGTGGCGGCCAGGCGCTGGATTCTCGGGACCTCGGCGAAACTCGGATAGCCGCCGAACATCTCGTCGCCGCCGAGGCCTGAGAGCACGACCTTCAGCCCGGCCTCGGCGGCGAGCTTCGAGACGAAGAAGGTGTTCACCCCGTCGATGGAGGGCTGATCCATCGCGGCCAGGAGCGCGCCGTAGCCGGCGGCGAAATCCTCCGCCTTCACCCAGCGCGTGACGTGGTCCGTGCCGAGATCCCGCGCGGTGACGGCCGCGAGGCCGGTCTCGTCGCGGTCGCTGCCGCGGAACTCGTCGAAGCCGAGCGTGAAGGTCGTGAGGCCCCGCCCGACCTGCTCGCTCGACGCGGAGGCGAGGACCGCCGAATCGATGCCGGCGGACAGGAACACGCCGACCGGCACATCGGCCACGTGGTGGTAGCGCACGCTGTCGGCGACCGCCGAGCGGACGAGCTCGCGGGCCTCCGCTCCGGCGGGCGGCGAGGCTTCTCGGGCCTTCAGGATGACGTCCCGGACGGTCGCGAACGCCACCGGCTCCGCCGCGCCGTCCCGGCCGATCACCTGATGGTGGCCGGCCGGAAAGGCCTGGACGGCCCGGTAAAGCGTGAAAGGCTCGGGCACGTGGCCCCAGATGTAGAAGCCGACCTCGCCGGCGGGGTCCAGGTCGCGCGGAACCGCGCCGCCGGCCAGGAGCGCCTTCACCTGCGAGGCGAAGCGAAGCGTGCGGCCGTCATCCGCGACGTAGAGCGGCTTGATGCCGAAAGGGTCGCGGGCGAGCACGAGCTCGGAGGACAGCTCGTCCCAGATGGCGAGCGCGAACATGCCGCGCAGCCGCCCGAAAGCCGCCGTCCCGGCGCGCCGGAACAGCTCCACGATGACCTCGGTGTCGGAGCGGGAGCGGAAGACCGCGCCGCCGCGCTCCAGCTCCTGCCGGAGCTCGCGGTAATTGTAGATCTCGCCGTTGAAGACGATCGTGTAGCGGCCGTCCACCGAGCGGAGCGGCTGGAGCCCATCGTCCGACAGGTCGATGATGGCGAGGCGCAGATGGCCGAAGGTCAGCCGGCCGTCGTCGGAGGTCCAGCTTCCGCGCCCGTCCGGCCCGCGGGTCCGCATGGCGTCGCACATGCGGGACAGCTCGGCCGTCGCCGGTTCATCCGAGCCGCGATAGGAGAACACGCCGCAAAGGCCGCACATGATGTCAGGTCCTGACGAGCGGGTGGCGGACACCCTGCCGGAGAAGCGGATCGGCTGCGAGGGTTTCGGCGCGGCAACCCTAACGGTGCCGGCGTCAGCCGGTCTGGTAGTTCCGGTAGTAGCGGTGGTAGTTCGCGCCCTTGTAGGCTTCGAGCCGCTTCAGCACGGTCGTGTTCGCCTTGTTCAGGATCGCGCCGATCACGCGCTCGCGCACCACCTCGGCGGAATCGAGGGCCTCCGACACGACCTCCGGCGAGGTCTTGCCCCATTCGACCACGAGCAGGAACCCGTCCATCAGGTGGGCGGCCGCACGGGCGTCGACGACCGGCGCCATCGGCGGCAGGTCGACCACGACGTAATCGTAGCGCTCCCGCATGGCGGCGAGGAAACGCTCCATCGCGGGCGAGGAGATGATCCCGCTCGTATGGGCGATGGCCGTGGTGAGGACGGCCGGCAGGAAGTCCATCCCGGTGATCGGGTCGGTCCAGACGAGGTCGTCGAAGGTCGCCTTGCCGTGCAGGATCTCGATCAGGCCCGCCTTCGCGTCCGGCGTGATGAGGCGCGTCAGGGTCGGGTTCCGGAGATCGCCGTCGATCAGGAGGGAACGGCTGCCGGTCTGGGCGATCAGCTCGGCCAGGTTGACGGAGACGGTGGACTTGCCCTCCGCGGGCACGGCCGAGACCATCCCGACCACCTTGATGTGGCCGACGGGCGTGCTCGTGTCGGCCGACACCTTCACGCCTCGCAAGGTCTCGGCGAAGCGGGAGAACGGCTCGGCCACGACGTACCGGCCGATGCCAAGGTTGCGCAGGATCGGCCGCTCGCTGAGGTCGGACGGGAGATGTTCCAGCATCCCGGCGATCTTGAGGGTCGCGGCGGCGCCGTCCACGGCCGGCAGGATGCCGAGGCAATCCACGCCGAGCGCACGCTCGACCTGCGCCGGCAGCCTGAACACCCGGTCGAGCTGCTCGCGGCCGATCGCGACCGCGATCCCGAGCGTCAGGCCGGCGAGCAGAGAGAAGGCGAGGACGGAGGCGGTGCGGGGCTCGGCCTTGTCGCCGGCCGTCGCGGGCGTGATCACCCGGGCTTCCGTGTTCGGGAAGGATTGCTGCTGCGTCGCTTCGACGAAGCGGGTGAGGAAGCTGTCGTATAGCGTCCGGTAGGATTGGGCCGAGCTCTCCAGCACCCGGAGCGCGACCTGGGTCTGCTTCGCGTCCGCGACCTTCACCATGGTGGCCGAGAGCTGCTTCTGCAGCGCCTGCTCGCGGCTGGTCGCGATCTCGAAATCGCTCCGGTAGGTTTCGGCGATGCGGCGCAGCTCCTCGGCCGTGAGGCGCTGGATCTGCAGCATGTCCTTGCGGAGATTGACGGCGGCCTGGTGGTCGCGGCCGTAGCGGGAGGAGAACTCGGCCTCGCGCTTCGACGCGTCCACCCATTGCTGGCGGAGGCGCCCGATCACATCGTTGCGGAGCGCGTCCGCGACCGTCGGGTTGACCGCGCCCTGCTCGTTGATCTCGTTGATGCGGTCGAGCCGGGCCTTGGCCTCCGCCGTGGCCGACCGGGCCGTCACGAGCTGCGTGTTGAGCTCGGAGAGCTGCTGGTCGGTGACCGTGCGGCCGCCGGTGTCGACGATGTTGTTCTGCGCCTTGAAGTTCTGGACCGCCCGGTCCGAGGTCGTCGCTTCCTCGCGCAGCTCGCCGATCCGGTCCTGCAGCCACGTGCTGGCCCGTTTGGTCGCCGTGAACTTCGAATCGAGCTGATCCAGGATGTAGGCGTCCGCGACCGCGTTCGCGATCCGGCCGGCCTTGTTCCGGTCGAGCGAGATGAAGCCGATCTCGAGGACGTAGGTCCGCCCTACGCGCTGCACCGTCAGCTCGTCCCGGACCTTGCGGACGGCTTTGGCGAAGCTCTCGTCGCTGGACGTGGCGTTGCCGGGAGAGGATGAGCGCGTGACCGCGCGCGTCACGCCCGACAGGAGGGAGCCGAAGAAGCTCCGGACCTCGCCCGTGAATTCCGGGTCCTGGTTCAGCTTGAGTTCCCGAACCACGTTCTGGGCGACGTTCACCGATTTCAGGATCTCGACCTGGCTGCCCACGGCCGCTTCGTCGAACGACAGCTCGCCCACCACGGCCTGCTGCTGGAACACCTGAGCGGCGCGGCGCGTGTCCAGCATCATCAGGGTGCGGGACACGTAGCGCGGGGGCGTCATGAAAAGGTAGGCGAGCCCGAGCGCGGAGGCGACCAGGACGGCGCCGGCGATGACCGGCCATTGCCGGCGGGCGAAGTCGACGAGTTGCGTGAGGCTGAAGGCCGACCTGGAAGCGTCCGGCCGGTGCGACGCCGCCGGATCGAAACCGTGCAGCCCGTCTCGCACGGGGTTGCTGATGTCGAGCATGTGTACGTTCATTCCCGCACGCGAGACGCCACCGAAACAGTTCCACCGCTCGGCCGGCCTTCTCGCATGTGCGAGAAACTACGGCAAGGCAGTCCGGGCAACAACGGCGGCGGCCGATCACGGTAAATCCGTCCGGAGCGCCTGCTTCTTCGTCGCTCGGGGAGGATACTTCCCGAGCTTCCGTTGTCCGGCGCTTGCCAATAGACGGAAGCCGCCGCCGGAAACCTCATCCGGTGCGGTTAAAGGGCGGGAGCACGGATGAGGCGACGGCTTTCAACCCCGGCGGCAGCGCTCGGAGTACTCCTGCTGCTCGCCGGACGGACGCTGCCGCCGGCCGCCGCCGAGGGTTCGACCGCCGCGATCCGGGACAGCTACCGGGCCGAGGTCCAGGCGCGCCGCGACGCGATCACCCGGATCGTCGGCGGCATGGCGAACGTGCGGCCCCATGCGAAATGGTTCCCGCATCACGTCATCGCCGCCACGGCGTTGAAGGGGTGCGATCCCGCGCTCTCCGCCTACATGGCCGGGATGCTCGACACTCCCGCCGACGGAAGACCTGGCGCCATCGAGCCGGACATCTTCGGCGAGCCGGTCCTGGTCCGCTTCCTCCAGCTGTTCCCGAACTGCATGGATGCCGGCGAGCGGGCGAAGCTCGAGGGCGTCTTGCGCAAGCCGCAGCATTTCTTCGGGCACGGCACGATCAACATGGCGGCGCTGACCTCGTCGTCGCTCTACCTCCTCGCCCAGACCTTCCCGGACCTGACCTGGACGGAGCTCGACGGCCGCACCTACAGCTCGGCCGCGATCATGGCCACCTACCGGCCGCTCCTCGTCGGCCGCTTCCGCAAGTTCCTGGCCGATGGCGAGATCGAGATGCTGTCGCCGACCTACACGATGGCCAACGCCATCCCGGCGCTGAACCTCGTCGAGTTCGCGCGCGACCCCGAGGTGAGAGCCCTCGCCGAGGCCTACCTGATCCAGATGCTCGCCGGCCTCAGGGTCTCATCCCTCCGGGGCGTGATCCTGCCGCCCTACGACCGGCAGAACGCGCAGCAGCGCTCCGGCCCGGCCACGGCGGCGCAGCCCTGCGTCTCGCCCGGCCAGTTCATCTCGGCCCTCTATTTCGGGCAGCCGTCGATCGGCCCGAGGGATCTCGAATCCGGCTGCGAGCCTGCCGCGGTCGCGACGCTGGCCGTCTCGTCCTGGCTGCCGCCGGCTACGCTCGCCGGCTTCCCCGATTCCGCCGATCCGCCGCGGACCCACCGGGTCACCATCCCGACCTTCAGCCAATGGGACCAGCCGACCCGGCCCTTGCTCGCCGGCACGGTCTTTCGGGCGAGGCATTTCGCGATCGGGAGCGGGAACGCGATCTTCGAGCCCTTCGGCCCTCACACCCCGAACAGCACGTTCCTGCTCGCCTGGGACAGGCCGTCGGAATTCAACTACGTGGAATGCTTCCACCCGTACTGGGAGAGCAATTACGGGGCTGGTGCCTGGTCGACGATCAAGGTCCCGCCGACCTTCTATCCGAACGCGACCTCCCGGTCCTCGCCGTTCCAGCAGAGCTTCTTCTCGGGCGGACGCGGCGTGCTCCTGTTCAGCATCCCGGAGGCGGATCCCTACCCCTCCTCGAAAGAGCCCCGCTTCTTCGCCATGCGCGACCAGCACAAGGACGCGCTCTTCGCCCGCCAGAACTGCCACTTCCCGCGCGACGTCGACGAATACGCGGCCGAGGGCGGCTGGCTCTTCATCCGGGCGGGCGGGACCTATGTCGGGATCGAGACGCTCGGGGCCGCGCAGACGATCGCCGCGGAGCCGACGGACCCTGTCGTGAAAGCGTTCGTCGAGCGGACGAGCGAGGGGCGGCACGTCGCGCTGTTCGTGGTCGCCGCCGATGCCGAGCGGGCCGGCTCCTTCGCGGAGTTCCGCCGCGCCGCCGCGGCGATCCCGCGCCGTCACGATCCCGCGGCCGACACCTTCGCGTTCCGGGGAGAGGACGGCCGCAGCTACGAGGTGTGCTTCGACCTCCGGCCGGAACCCGGCGGGACCGGCCGGATGGTCAGCATCCCGGACGTCACGGCGGACGGAGCGCCCGTCGCGAACGGGCCGGGCGACGTCCTGTCCGGGCCCGGTTACCGGCTGGGCGGCGGCCACCTCCACGTCGAGACGCCGGCCGGGACCCTCGACGTCAGGGTCCCGTCCGCCGGCCTGCCCCGGATGACGGAGACGCTCAGCTCCCGCTGAGCGGCGGCCCGCCCCGACGGAGATGGTCGAACAGGAGGCGGCTCGCCGGCGTGAGCTCGTCCGCGCCCCGGATGCACAGGGTCAGGTCCCGGGCCGCCCAGGGATCGGTCAGGCCGACGATCGCGATCCGGGTGACGGCCCCGAGGCGGCGCGCCGTGGTCTCGGGCACGATCCCGATGCCGACGCCGGCCTCGACCAGGCGGCAGATGCCGTCGAAGCTCCTGAGCTGCACGCGGAGCCGGATGGTCCGGCCAAGCCGCGACGCCCTGGCCGAGAGGAAGCGCTGCAGCGCGCTCTGCCGGTCGAGGCCCACCACGTCGCGGTCGAGCACGGAGGCGAAATCGACCTCGCCCGCCTCCGCCAGGGGGTCGGCGGCCGGTGCGATGACCACGAACCTGTCCTGCCGGAACGGGAAGGTCTCAAGCCCGCCGGTCTCGACCGTGCCTGCCACGATGCCGATCGCGCCGATCCCTTCCGCCACGAGCCCCACGATCTCGTCGGAGAGCCGCTCCTCGAGATCGACGGAGATTCGCGGATGCGCGGCCAGGAACGAGCCCAGCGCATCCGGCAGGAATTCCAGGATGGCGTTGGTGTTCGACAGGAGCCGCACCTCGCCTCCGCTGCCGCCCGCGAAGGCGCCGAGATCTGCCCGGAGACGCTCGGCCTGCGCC
>CALMTJ010000443.1:0-7452 GCA_937872715.1 uncultured Methylobacteriaceae bacterium | reverse complement strand
GGGTCGGCACGATCCCGGTCCGGCCGCGCAGGAGGAGCGCCGCCCCGAGATCCCGCTCCAGCGCCCGGATGCGGGTCGAGGCGGCCGCGAGCGCGAGATGGGCCCGCTCCGCCCCGCGCGTGATCGATCCCGCCTCGGCCACGTGCCGGAAGAGGCTGAGATCCACGAGATCGACCCTCATCGTGCATCCTTCGCGGTTGGCGAAGGCGCACTTTAGAACTTACGGATTGTGTCTCCTAGAGGGTGGGTGCAGAGCTTCGTCCATGACGAAAGCCGGCCCGCCCCGTCCATGATCGCCGCAGGCCTGCTCGCGGCCGTGACGTTGTTCCTGTGGGCGACCGGGATCGTGTCGGAGATCGTTGCGACGCTCGGCTTCTTCGCAGCGTCGGCGATCACCCGGATCGCGCCGCCCGCCACGATCTTCTCCGGCTTCGCGTCCTCGGCCTTCTGGCTCGTCCTGTCCGGCCTCGTGGTCGGGGTCGCCATGACCCGGACCGGGCTCGGCGCCCGCCTCGCCCGCGGCCTCGCCCGGCCGCTCTCCGCGTCCTACGGCCGCTTCATCGCCGGGCTCGTGGTGCTGGCCGTGGCGCTCGCCTTCGTGATGCCGTCCAACCTCGGCCGCATCGCGCTCCTCGTCCCGGTGGTGCTCGCGCTCTGCGACGAGCTCGGGCTCCCGGCCGGAAGCACCGGCCGCGCCGGCGCCGTCCTGTCCGTCGGCTTCGCGACGCCCATCCTGTCCGCCGCGATCCTGCCCGCGAACGTCCCGAACCTCGTGATGGCGGGGGCGGCGGAGACCCTGTACGGGATCACGCTTCGCTATCTCCCCTACCTCCTCCTGCACGGGCCGGTCCTCGCCGTCGCGAAGGGCGCGGTGCTGGTCGGGCTCGTGTGCAGGTTGTTCCCGGACCGTCTGCGTCCCGCCCCGCGTCAGCGCCTCCAGGCGCCGCCCTTGTCGACGGCCGAGTGGCGCCTGGCCGCGATCCTGGTCGCGACGCTGCTCCTGTGGATGACGGACGCCATCCACCACATCCAGCCGGCCTGGATCGGCCTCTCGGCCGCCGTGCTCTGCCTCCTGCCCCGCATCGGCGTCGTCCCGCCCGAGATCTTCGGGCAGATCAACCTGCGGGTCTGCTTCTACATCGCCGGGGTGCTGGGACTGGTCGCCGTCGCGGCCGAGACCGGCCTCGGCTCGGCGCTGGGCCGCGCCCTCCTGTCCGTCGCCCCGCTCGAACCGGGGGCGCCGGCACGCGACTTCGCGATCCTGGCGGCCATCGCCACGGTCCTGACCCTCCTCGTCACCGCGAACGGCGCTCCGGCGCTCTACACGGCGCTCGCCGGCGACCTGTCGCGGGCGAGCGGGCTCGAACTCCCGACGGTGATCATGGCCCAGGTCGCCGGGTTCTCGACGGTCTTCTTCCCCTACCAGGCGCCGCCGATCGTCGTGGCGTCCGAACTCGGCGGCGTAAGGCTCCGCGACGCGGCTCGGCTCGGCCTCGTCTTCGGGGCCTCGTCGCTCTTCGGCATCGTGCCGCTCGACTTCCTGTGGTGGACGGCCCTCGGAGCGCTCCGGTGAGCGTTCACGAATCCGTCGTCGCCCGCCGGGATGCGCCTCCGTCCGGTCTGCCGCGTTGCAGCACGCAGGCGGAGCCGTTAGGAACCGTTCTAAAGGCCGCTGCGTCGCGGCCGCAGATCCGGAGCAGCCCATGGCCGACGCCAAGGCCCAGATGGCGCGTCCCGCCATCCGCCCCCTGTCACCGCATCTCGGGATCTATCGCTGGACGTGGACGATGGCGATGTCCATCTTCCATCGCGCGACGGGCTGCGCCCTCTATGCCGGGACGGTGCTGGTCGCGGTCTGGCTCCTCTCCATCGCGTCCGGTCCTGCCGCCTACGACCGGGTCTCCTGGTTCTTCGGCACCCCGATCGGGCTCCTCCTGATGTTCGGCTACACTTGGGCGCTCACCCACCACATGCTGGGCGGGGTGAGGCACCTGACCTGGGACACGGGGTTCGGCTTCGAGCCCGGCACCCGCATCGCGATGGCGCGATTCACGCTGATCGGCTCGGTGTCGCTGACGGTCGTGATCTGGGCCGTGGCCCTCGCGATGCGCTGAGGAGGTCCGCCATGGCAGACAACAGGTCCGACACGAGCGTCGACATGCGGACCCCGCTCCGGCGGGTGAAGGGTCTCGGCGCCTCCCATCACGGGGTCGAGCACTGGTACGCGCACCGCCTGTCGGCAGTCGCCAACGTACCGTTGATCATCTCCTTCACTGTGGTCGTGGCGAACCTCGCGGGCCGGCCCTGGCCGGACGCGATCCGGGTCGTGTCGAACCCGTTCGTGGCGATCGTGCTCGCGCTGACGGCAATCTCCGTCACCTATCACATGCGGCTCGGGCTGCAGACGGTGGTGGAGGATTACGTCCACGAGCCCATGCTGAAATTCGCGGTCGGGATCGCCAACACCTTCTTCGCGATCGCGATCGCGGCGACCTGCCTCTTCGCCATCCTCAAGATCAGCTTCGGCCGCGTGCCGCTGCCACCCGTGTGATGAACATGGCAACCGTCATCGCGAGCGAAGCGAAGCGACCCAGTGGCGGCCCGGGCGGGTCTGGGTTGCTTCGTCGGCTTCGCCTCCTCGCAATGACGCTCTTGGAGTCCTGACATGGCCAGCAACGGCTCGACCAACGGCGCCACGAACGGCTCCGCCGGCCCGAAGATCAACGGCGACGCCTACCCGATCGTCGACCACACCTTCGACGTGGTGATCGTGGGAGCCGGCGGGGCAGGCCTGCGGGCCACCGTCGGCTGCTCGCAGGCGGGCCTGCGCACCGCCTGCCTGTCGAAGGTGTTCCCGACGCGCTCGCACACGGTCGCGGCCCAGGGCGGCATCTCCGCCTCGCTCGGCAATATGGGTCCGGACGATTGGCGCTGGCACATGTACGACACCGTCAAGGGGTCGGACTGGCTCGGCGACCAGGACGCGATCGAGTACCTCGTCCGCAACGCGCCGGCTGCCGTCTACGAGCTCGAACATTGGGGCGTGCCGTTCTCCCGCACGGAGGAGGGCAAGATCTACCAGCGCCCGTTCGGCGGCATGACGACGAATTTCGGCAAGGGCACGGCCCAGCGCACCTGCGCGGCGGCCGACCGGACCGGCCACGCGATCCTGCACACGCTGTACGGGCAGGCGGTCAGGAATCAGACGAACTTCTTCATCGAGTATTTCGCCATCGACCTCATCATGGACGAGGAAGGGCGCTGCCGCGGCGTGGTGGCGCTCGAGATGGCGACCGGGCAGATCCATCGCTTCCGGGCCAACATGACGATCCTGGCGACGGGCGGCTACGGCCGGGCCTATTTCTCGGCGACCTCCGCCCATACCTGCACGGGCGACGGCAACGCCATGGTGCTGCGCGCCGGCCTTCCGCTGGAGGACATGGAATTCGTCCAGTTCCACCCGACCGGGATCTACGGCTCGGGCTGCCTCATCACGGAGGGCTCGCGAGGGGAGGGCGGCTACCTGACGAATTCGGAGGGCGAGCGCTTCATGGAGCGCTACGCGCCCTCCGCCAAGGACCTCGCCTCGCGCGACGTCGTTTCACGGTCGATGACGATGGAGATCCGGGCCGGCCGCGGCGTCGGCAAGGAGGGGGACCACATCCATCTCCATCTCGACCACCTGGACCCGAAGATCCTGCACGAGCGCCTGCCCGGCATCTCGGAAAGCGCGAAGATCTTCGCCGGCGTGGACGTCACGAAGGAGCCGATCCCGGTGATCCCGACCGTCCATTACAACATGGGCGGCGTCCAGACGAACTTCCACGGCGAGGTCGTCACCTTGAAGGGCGGCAACCCGGACACGATCGTGCCGGGCTTGATGGCCATCGGCGAGGCGGCCTGCGTCTCCGTCCACGGCGCGAATCGTCTCGGCTCGAACTCGCTGATCGACCTCGTGGTCTTCGGCCGCGCCGCGGGCCTGCGTTGCGCCGAGATCGTGGAGCCGAACGGCAAGCATCCCGACCTGCCGAAGGATTCCGCCGACAGGTCGCTCTCCCGCCTCGACCGTGTTCGTCACGCGAGCGGCGGCACGCCGACCTCGGAACTCCGGGACAAGATGCAGCGCACCATGCAGAACAATTGCGCGGTGTTCCGCACCGGCGAGGTGCTGCAGGAGGGGCAAGGACTTATCAAGGAGGTGTGGAGCGGCCAGTCCGACATCAGGGTCACGGACCGCTCGCTCGTCTGGAACTCGGACCTCATCGAGACGATGGAGTTCGAGAACCTCATCCTCCAGGCGGTCGTCACCATGGAGAGCGCCGCGAACCGCACCGAGAGCCGCGGCGCCCATGCCCGCGAGGACTTCCCCGACCGGGACGACGGGCAATGGATGAAGCACACGCTCGCCTGGGTCGACGAGACCTCCCAGGAGGTGAAGATCGATTACCGGCCCGTCCACACCTACACGATGTCGAACGACATCGGATATATCGAGCCGAAGGCGCGGGTGTATTGAGGTCTCTCGGCGATGTCAGCCGGGATCGGCCATAATCGAGGGCGACGGTCGAGCATGTACGCCATCGTGTTCGACTTCGACACCGAAACGCTGGAGCAGCTCTACCCGACTGCTTCGTGGCGGAATGCCTATACCGACGTGCGTACTTTCCTGACCAGCAGAGGTTTCGAATGGATGCAGGGCAGCACGTATTTCGGCAGCGAGGCGATCGATGCCGTCCGGTGCGTCAGAACGGTGCAGCGCCTTGCCAGGAAATACAGCTGGTTCACTCCGTCCGTCCGCGACGTCCGGATGCTCCGGATCGAAGAGAACAACGATCTGAGGCTCGCTCTCGAGGACGACGATGATTAGGGATCGAGGAGGCCGGGTCGAGTGATGTCCGTGGCGAGCGAAGGCCCGGCCGTGGGTGACGGCCGGAGACTTGGCCTCGGCACCGCCATCCTGGATGCCGCGGCCTCGAACCCGCGCGCCGGCGGGGCGAGCTTCTCGCTCCGCAACCGCCTGACCCGCCTCGCCTGGATCCTCGTCTGGCTCGTGGCTGCGTCCTGGACGCCGCGGCAGCTCGCGCCGTGGCGCCGCATCCTGCTGCGGGCGTTCGGCGCCCGCATGGCGAACGGGTCGGACGTGCGCGGATCGGCCCGGATCTGGCTGCCGGCTCACCTCGTCATGGAGGAGGACGCCCTCATCGGGCCACGGGTCACCTGCTACAACATGGCGCCGATCTCCTTCGGACGCGGGGCGCTGGTGTCGCAGGGCGCGCATCTCTGCGCCGGCTCGCACGACATCGCCAGCCCCGACTTCCAGCTCGTCGCGCGCCCGATCGCGATCGGCGCCGACACCTGGATCGCCGCCGAAGCGTTCGTCGGGCCGGGGGTGGCCATGGGTGACGGCGCCGTGCTCGGCGCCCGCGCGGCCGCCTTCCGGGATCTCGACGCCTGGACCGTCTATTCCGGCAATCCCGCCATTCCCTTGAAGCGGCGCACCGTCAGGCCGCGCGCATGATCGCGAACCCTCTCCCTGTCTTCGCCAGGCGTGCGATCGGAGGGTATTCTCGTCCCGGGAGGGAACGGTGAAGTCCGCCGTGGAGGATACGATGAGCGACTTTCCCCGCGTAACCCGCGATCCCGACATGATGGGCGGGGTAGCCTGCATTCGTGGGATGCGGGTGACCGTCGGGATGATCCTCGGGAACCTCGGCGCGGGTGTGACGGTCGAACGGCTGCTCGAACTCTATCCCTACCTCGAGCGGGACGATCTTCTCGAAGCGTTGCGATACGGGGCCTGGCTGGCGTCGGAACGAGAGATTCGACTCGAGACAGCGGCTTGAAGTTCGTCGTGGACATGAACCTCTCACCCGCATGGATAGATCAGCTCGCGCGGTCCGGGCATGACGCCGTGCACTGGCGCGATGTCGGCTCGATCAACGCTCCCGACGACGAGATCCTCGCCTGGGCGCACGCGAGAGCCGTACCGTCATGACCGCCGATCTGGGTTTCGCTGCGACGGTGGCGCTGCGTCGGCTGACACTCCCGGCGATCGTGCAACTAAGGACAGATAGCACTGATCCGAAAGAAGTCGGCCCGTTCGTGCTGCGATCCGTCGAGAAGGCGGAACGCGAGCTCGCGAGTGGCGAGATACTGACGATCGAACGGCACCACGCGCGGCTGAGACGCGGACCCGATCCATCCACATCCACGGACGAGACCTGATGGCCCAGTTCCAGCTTCCCAAGAACTCCCGCTACACGGAGGGCAAGACCTGGCCGAAGCCGGCGGGCGCGACGCGGATACAGGAGTTCCGCATCTATCGCTGGAACCCCGACGATGGGAAGAATCCCAGCATCGACACCTATCACGTCGACCGGGACGATTGCGGCCCGATGGTGTTGGACGCGCTTCTCTGGATCAAGAACAAGGTCGACCCGTCGCTCACGCTTCGGCGCTCCTGCCGAGAGGGCATCTGCGGGTCCTGCTCCATGAACATCATGGGGGAGAACACCCTCGCCTGCACGCTCGGCATCGACGATTGCAAGGCGCCCGTCATCAAGATCTACCCGCTCCCGCACATGCCGGTGATCAAGGATCTCGTGCCGGACCTCTCGAGCTTCTACGCCCAGCACGCCTCCATCGAGCCCTGGTTGCACACGGAGACCGGGACGCCGGAGACGGAGTGGCGGCAGACGCCGGCCGAGCGCTCCAAGCTCGACGGTCTCTACGAATGCATCCTGTGCGCCTGCTGCACGGCCTCCTGCCCGAGCTATTGGTGGAACGGCGACCGTTTCCTCGGGCCGGCTGCGCTGCTGCAATCCTACCGCTGGCTGATCGATTCGCGCGACGAGGCGACGGGAGAGCGCCTTGACGCCCTGCACGATCCGTTCCGGCTTTACCGCTGCCACACCATCATGAACTGCGCCAACACCTGCCCGAAGGGGCTGAACCCCGCCAAGGCGATCGCCGAGATCAAGAAGATGATGGTGCAGCGGGCCGTCTGAACGCAGCTTCGCGGCGGGATCGCTGTTCGGATCGGCGAATCCCGCTATGTATCGGCCGAAGGCGCCGCCCGTGAGGCTGGCGGCGGCGCCATGCGGCGGGTGCGATGACCAGGGTTTTCAGATTGTGGGCCGTCGTGCTGACGGCGTCCCTCGGCGTCGCCGGTTGCGGTTCGGCGCGGCTCGGGGGCGGCCCCGTCGTGGCGTCCGCCCGGCCGTCACCCGTGCCGGTCGCGCCGGATCCGGTGGTCCCGTCCGTCCCGTCGGGCTCCGTCACGACCGAGCCGCTGCCGCCTCCTCCCGGCGCGTCCGGCGGCGGGGCGCCCGGGCCGGGGCCGGTCGTGGCCGACGTGCCGTCCCCGCCGAGCCTGCCGCCCGTCGCTCCGCCCGTGACGGCCGTTCCGGCCGGGCCGAGCCGGTCCGCAGCCGTCGGCCGCTACACGGCCCG
>CALMTJ010000442.1 GCA_937872715.1 uncultured Methylobacteriaceae bacterium | reverse complement strand
GGCATGGTGCGGGCGCTGGCGGTCGCGCTGGCGCTGGCGGCGGGCGCGACGGGGGAGGCCGAGGCCGGCCCGAAGCGCGCGTCGCACGCGTCCGTCCTGCCGCCGGCACGGCCGGTCGCGTTCGCCGGCGGAGAGGCGCCGGCCGACGGCGCCACCACGGGCTCGATCGCGCCCGCGCGGCCGGGAGCGCCGCTCCCGATCGTCCGGGCGGCGGCGGAACCCGTCGCGCTGACGGACAAGGCCGTCCTTGAACGCGCCAACGCGTCCCTGAACGCGCTCACCTCCATGACGGCCGAATTCGCCCAGATCGGCGGCGACGGCCGCCGGATGTCGGGCGTGCTCTACCTCCAGCGGCCGGGCAAGCTCCGCTTCGAATACGACAAGCCCTCCACCATGGAGGTGGTGTCCGACGGCTCGACCGTGCTGGTGCGCGACCGCAAGCTCAACACGTCCGACCCCTACCCGGTCTCGCAGACGCCGCTGAAGTTCCTCCTCGCCACCCGGATCGATCTCGGCCGCGACATCGCGGTCACGGGCGTCGGGGTCGACGCGGAGGCCGCGCGGGTCTCGATCGAGGATTCCTCCACCTTGGGCGGCACCTCGAAGATCACGCTGTTCTTCGACACGGAGGTGCGCGAGCTGAAGCGCTGGCGCGTGGTCGACCCGCAGGGCTACACCACGACCGTCACCCTCTCGGACATCGAGAAGAACCGCACGATCGACCCGCGCATCTTCATGCTGAACTACATGCGGCCGGTGGAGTAAGCGGCTCGGCTGGATTACGGTTGGTCGACATGCTGAATACGACGCTCCTGCCGGTCTTAGAGCCGCCGCTCCCTCCGGAGACGCCGCAACTGGCGGCTGAACGCGTCCGCATGTCGTCGGCCGCCGACCAGGCCCAGCAAGCAGCAGGCAGGATTATCCGCGAGAGCGAGCAGAGGATCGCGTCCTGGAAGAGCAGGATCGATGAACTCAAAGTGACAACGGTTGCGACGGCGCCGTCTCGGATGCTGACCGAAGACGAGTGCGTCGACTTCGATCGTCTGATCGCGGATTTTGAGGCTGAGGCGGAGAGCCGCGCGATCCTCCTCGCACGCCGGGAGAAGCGTTCTCGGAAGGAGATCGCCCGTCGGTTCACGTCTGATACCTCGCTAGGCTCGGTCACTCGCGCGTTCGATCTGCGATTGGCGGAGATAGAACGCGAGGTCATCGCCGACATTCTCGAGTATGCTCTGTTCTTGCGCGCGTTCAGGTCCGAGCGAATCCCGCAATCGCGGGGGGGCCCCGTCTTCGACGAGCCTCAGGAACTCGCCCGTTACCTACACACCACCTCGCGTGAAGCCGTCGATCTCGATCGAGCAGAGCTTCGTGGACGAGGCGCGTAAGCTTCCGCCCGACCGCCGCAAGGCAGCCGCGACGGCCCTCACGAGATTCGCCGAGTAGCCCTCCCTGCCGAGCTTGCGGTTCCGCCCACTCCAGCGGGCAAAGAACTTCTACATCATAAGCTCTGCTCACGGCGACAGGATTATCCTCAGGAAGGATGGAGACCATATCTACGCGGCCGTCGATGTCGGTCCCCACGATAACGTATATCGACGCTGGAACCGGCGCTAAGCGGCGCTCACGCCAGCATGTCGCGAACCATCGGCGCGACACGGGTGCCGTACAGCTCGATCGAGCGCATCATCGTCGCGTGCGGCAGGGGGCCGGCGCTGTACTTCATCTGGAAGCGGGACAGGCCGAGCCGCCGGACGGTCGCGGCGATCTTGCGGGCGACGGTCTCCGGGCTGCCGACATAGAGGGAGCCCGTCTCCGCCTCGCGGTCGAACTCGGCCCGGCTCATGGGCGGCCAGCCTCGCTCGGCGCCGATCCGGTCGCGCATCTGCCGGTAATCGGGCCACAGCTCGGCCCGCGCCGCCGCGTCCGTCTCCGCCACGTGGCCGGGAGAATGGACGCCGATCGGCGGCGCCGGCCGGCCCATCTGCTCGAAGGCGCGCCGGTAGAGGTCCGCGTAGGGTGCGAACCGCGCCGGCTCGCCGCCGATGATGGCCAGCATCAGCGGCAGGCCGTAGCGCGCCGCTCGCAGCACCGATTGCGGGCTCCCGCCGACGCCGATCCAGGTCTTCAGCGGCGCGTTCTCGACGGGCGGGAACACGCGCTG
This sequence comes from uncultured Methylobacteriaceae bacterium, assembly GCA_937872715.1. GTDB lineage: Bacteria > Pseudomonadota > Alphaproteobacteria > Rhizobiales > Beijerinckiaceae > Enterovirga. The sequence continues at coordinate 9,517 of CALMTJ010000442.1, read as the reverse complement.
GTCCGCCAGCGGCGCGCGCGTCTCGCCCGCCCAGGTCACCGGATCCTGGGCGAGCAGGGCGGCGAAGAGGTCGAGCTTCTCGGAAAACAGCGTCTCGTACTGGTCGAGCCGGTAGCCGAAGAGCGGGAAGGATTCGGTGAAGGAGCCGCGGCCGAGGATCACCTCGGCCCGCCCGCCCGAGGCGGCGTCGAGCGTGGCGAAGCGCTGGAAGACCCGCACGGGATCGTCCGAGCTCAGCACCGTCACGGCCGATCCGAGACGGATGCGGCTTGTCCGGCCCGCGATCGCCGCGAGGACCGTCTCGGGCGAGGAGATGGCGAAATCCGCCCGGTGGTGCTCCCCGACGCCGAAGAAATCCACGCCCGTCCCGTCCGCCAGCACGGCCTCCTCGACCACGTCCCGGATGACCAGGGCGTGCGGCAGGAGCCGCCCGTCCGGCCCGGCCGTGACGTCGCCGAACGTGTCCAATCCGAGTTCGAGTGCGGTCGCCATGGTCGTCGAGCCTCATGTTCCGTCAGGTCAGATCGCCCCCGAACGCGTGAGGCGGAAGGGCCGCCGCTGCATCCGGCCCTTTGCAGCCGCGCACGCCGTCGGGAGGCGACCCGCCCCTCCAGCAGCGAACCGCCGCACATCGCGTTCTCCACCTCGTCATCGCGAGCGAAGCGACCCAGGGCCGGCGGGGTTGGCTGCGGGGTCGCTTCGTCGGGAGATATCGTCGGAACCGGGCGGGCGAATACCCCTCCCCATGCCTGTCGTGTACAAGCCGGGATGCCACTTGCCGTACGTCGTCCGGGAGCGCGGTTCGATGCAGGTCCATGTCGTGATCGTCGACGACGAGAAGGATCTTCGGGAGGGCGTGGCGGAATACCTGTCCGGCATGGGCCTCCGATGCACGGCGGCCGCGGACGGCGCCGAGCTGAAGGCGCTCGCGGAAAGCGAACCGATCGACGTCGCCGTCCTGGATATCACGATGCCCGGGGAAGACGGGCTGACGCTCGCCCGCTGGCTGCGGGCGCGCGGCCCGAGGCCGGGCATCATCCTGGCGACGGCGGCCGGCACGTCCACGGACCGGATCGTCGGCCTGAACCTCGGCGCGGACGATTACCTGGTGAAGCCCTATCACCTGCGCGAGCTGCTGGCCCGGATACGCACGCTCCTCAGGCGCCTCCCGATCGCGGATGCCGCGACCCCGCCGATGGCGCCCGCTCCCGCGCCAAGTGCCCCATCGCGGAAGATCAGGATCGGCAACCACATCTTCGACCTCGACATGCGGATGCTGTCCGATCAGCAGGGCCGCCCCGTCGAGCTGACCATGATGGAGGGCGATCTTCTCGCCGCTCTGGCGACGCGGCCGGGACGCGTCCTCAGCCGCGCCCAGCTTCTCGACCTCGCCCACGGCCAATCCGGCGAGAACGAGCGCAGCATCGACATCCGGGTGACGCGGCTCAGGAAGAAGATCGAGCCGGATCCCGACAAGCCGACGCTGATCCGGACCGTCAGGGGCGAAGGCTACACGTTCGCCCCTGACGGCGGCTGATCGCACATCCCGTGACGGCGCGGCGCTGACCGGGAGAAGCCGCGTCCGGAAATCGATGGAGACGGGCACCGCCGGGCTCGCGCACCGACGCTTGACCGGTTCGAGGTCGGGCCAGATCCGCGCGTCCCTCCTCCGCCCCACCAGCTCCAATCGGACGGCGATCGCGGTTCCGTTCACCTCGGGCCGCGTGAACCCGGCGCGACAGGATGCGGGGTGTCGGACGTCCGCCCGCTCACGCCGGACGGCGAGGTGGCACGTCGGCCGACATGTTCGGGGACGCGGATCACTCGTCCAGGATCGCGACCGCGCGGGCCCAGCCTGCCGAGCCGCGATGGACCTTGACGGGAAAGCAGGCGATCTGGAAGCCGCTGGCCGGCAGCCCCTCGAGGTTGTGCAGCTTCTCCAGATGGGAATAGCCGATCTCGCGCCCGGCGCGATGGCCCTCCCAGATCAGCGAGGCGTCGCCGGTCTCCTGCACGGCCCGCCGCGTGTGCGAGAACGGCGCGTCCCAGCTCCAGCCGTCGGTCCCCACGAGACGGATGCCGCGCCGGAGAAGCCATAGCGTCGCGGCCTTGCCCATCCCGCAGCCGGAATCAACGTAATCGTCTTCCCCGTAGCGCTCTCCGGCCCGGGTGTTGACGACCACGATCTCGAGCGACTTCAGCTCGTGCCCGATGCGCGCGAGTTCCGCCTCGACATCGGCCGGCTGGACCACGTAGCCGTCGGCGAAATGGCGGAAATCCAGCTTGACGGCGGGCTGGAAGCACCATTCGAGCGGCACCTCGTCGATGCACATGGAGGGCTCGCCGCCGGGCTTGAGCTCGTGGTTCGAGCTCGAGAAGTAATGGTAGGGCGCATCGAGATGCGTGCCGTTATGCGTGGAGATCGTGCATCGCTCGACCGCGCAATATTCGCCGTCCGGGAGGGCGTCGACCGGCACGCCGAAGAACGCCGCGATGGCGGGCGCCGTCGCGTGGTGATCGACGTAGTCGATCTCCGGGCGCGCATGCGGCGGGTCGCTGGCGATACCGGCCTTGAGGGCGACCGAGATGTCGATGATGCGGCGTGCCATGGAAGTCCTCGTCTCGCGTCGTCGGCCGGTCTCGGATCACCGGGAGGCGGTCGGCCAGGGCACGGCAGGGCCGATCGTGCCGCGGCATTCGCCGAAGCCGAGGGAGGCGAAGCCCTCCCGCTCCGCCCGCCCGCGGAAGATGACCTCGTCGCCGTCCTCGAGCCAGATGCGCGTCTCGCCGCCCGGGAGGGCGATCGCCTTCGTTCCGCGCTCGGTCGCCTCCGCCAGGCAGGCGCGGCTCTCGTCCGTCGGCCCGGAGGTCGTGCCGCTTCCGATGAGGTCGCCCGGCACGAGGTTGCAGCCGTTGCTCATGTGGTGCGTGACCATCTGCCCGAGGGTCCAGTACATGTGCATGAAGTTCGTGTCCGTGATCCGCATGGGGGGCGTGCCTGCTTCCCTCATCCGGGAGGTCTGCAGGTAGGCCTCCAGCCGGAGGTCGAGGCCGCCGCTCTCCTGGTCGCGCGGGGAGGAGAGATGCGGGAGCGGCGCGGGCTCGCCCTCCGGCCGCCGGAAGGCCGGCGCCCGGAAGGGCCGCATCGCCTCCTCCGTCACGACCCAGGGAGAGATGCTGGTCGAGAGGCTCTTTGCCAGGAACGGCCCGAGGGGCGTGCTCTCCCAGCGCTGCACGTCGCGCACCGACCAGTCGTTCAGGAGGCAATACCCGAACAGGCGCTCCGCGGCCTCGTCCAGGGCGAGCGGCTCGCCGAGCGCGTTTCCCCGGCCGATGAAGGCGCCGAGCTCGAGCTCGTAATCGAGCTGCGCCGTCGGCCCGAAACGCACCGCGTTCCCATCGCTGCTCTGCACGTTCGGACGCACGATCGTGCCGCCGCTGACCCGAACCGAGCTCGCCCGGCTGTGATAGGCGATCGGCATGCTCATGAAATTGGCCGCCAGCGCCCGCGTGGGCGAGAGGCGGGTGCTGTGGTAGCCGGAGGTCAGGAAGTCGGTGAAGTCCCCGACCCGGGCCGGCAGGTCCATCTCGGCCTCGCTGAGGGGCACGAGGAGCCGCTCCACCTTCTCGCGCTCGGGCCCGGCCGCGTCGAGGAGGTCTCCCAGCCGTGCCCGGAGAGCCGAGACGGCGTCCCTCCCGAGGCCCATCAGGCGGTTCAGATCGGGTCCGCTCGCGGCCGCCGCCGCCTCCTCGGCGGGTCCGGAGAACAGCGTCTCGTCCCGGGCGGCCGCGAGGTCGAGGATCTTGTCCCCGATCGCCACGCCGCAGCGCCCGGCCGCGTCGCCGGCGCGCCGGAACACGCCGAAGGGCAGGTTCTGGATCGGGAAGTCGCAGCCGCTCTCGTTCGCCGCTTCGACGAAGCTTCGGCGAGCCGGGTCGTGCGTCCTGTTGAGCTCCCCCATGCCTTCCTCCCCGGCGCCTATCCACGCCTTGCGGTACGAGCAAATATCGATAAAAACCAGTTTGTCGATAGCTGGCGGGCGTGGATGGGATCAACCGATGCGGCGTCGGCGGTCGTCTACCTGACCCGCGACATCGTCGCGGGGGTGCTGCCGCCGGACCACAAGCTCAAGGTTCGCGAGTTGTGCGACCGGTACGCGCTCGGGGCGACGCCGTTGCGCGAGGCGCTGTCGCAGCTCGCCGCGCGCGGGCTCGTGGCCCAGGAGGGGCAGCGGGGGTTCCGGGTGCCGCCTGTCACCCGCGACCACCTCCTCGACATCACCCATACGCGCCAGGTCATCGAGGCGGAGGCGTTCCGGCTCGCGATGGCGTGCGGCGACCGGGCCTGGGAAGACGAGATCGTCTCGTGCTTCCACCTCTTCCGCCGGGAGGCCGAGCGCTACGAGCCGACCGAGCGATGGCTCGACGGCTACGAGGCGCGCCACCACCGCTTCCACCAGGCCCTGATCGCGGCCTGCCCCTACACCACCCTGAAGACGTTCTGCGACGACCTTTACTCGCACAAGACCCGCTACCGGCGCTTCCTGAACAGCCTCGGCGGACCGCAGGACGGCGCGGTCGCGCTCCACGAGCAGCTGATGGAGTTGGCCCTGGCCCGGGACGTCGATCGGGGCGCCGACGAGATCAAGCAGCATATCGGGGTGACGGCGGACCAGCTTCTCAGCCTGTTGGGAGGGGTCTAGCCGGCCGTTCGGGTTCCGGTCGCCGCACCGGGTTGTGAATTAAACACGGGATGCGGGTCCACCGCGTCCACCTAGGGAGGACGACATGGTCGAGATGCTGATGACCCGCCGCGCCGGATTGCGCGCGGCCCTGGGGGCCGCCGCCTGCGGCGCTCTCGCCGGCCGGGCCCGCGCCCAGGCGCGGACGAAGATCAACCTCGGCTACACGGCGACCCTCGGTTTCACGGGCGCCTTCGTGGCCAAGGACCGGGGGATGTTCGCCAAGCACGGCCTCGACGTCGAGCTGACCCTGATCGCGCTGAACTCCAACATCCCGGCGGCGCTGGTCGGGAACTCGGTGCAGGTCGGCGGCCCCACGCCCTCCGTCATGCTGCAGGCCAATGACGGCGGCCTCGACCTCGTCGTCGTGGCCGGATGCTCGGGCACGGACCCGACCAACACGCGTGAAGGCGTGATGGTCGGCAAGGGATCGGGCATCAAGGAGCCGTCGGATTTCGTCGGCAAGAAGGTCGGCGTGCCGGGCCTCGGCGCCTTCCTCCACGTCCTGTTCCGCAAATGGCTGACCGACAAGGGCGTCGACTACACGAAGGTGAACTTCGTCGAGACGCCCTTCACCCAGAGCGCCGACGTCCTGCGGTCGGGCAGCATCGACGCGGTGATCACCGGCGATCCCTTCGCGGGCCGCATCCTCGCAGACGGCGGGTCGGTCGCGGCGCCGATCTATGCCGCCGTGCCGGCCGGCACGCCGTCCATCGTGTACGCGACGACCCGGGATTGGGCTCTCGCCAATCCGGGCGCCGTGAAGGCGTTCAAGGCCGCAATCGCGGAGGCCGTTGCGTTCCAGGAGAAGGACCCGGTCGCGGCGCGCGACAGCGCCGGGAAGTTCATCAAGCTGCCGCCCGACGTCCTGGCCGCGATCACCCCGCCGCCCCTGCAGGCCGAGGTGACCGAAGCGCAGATGCAGGCCTGGGTCGACATGATGAGCGCGCAGAAGATGCTGCAGGAGAAGCCCGACATGTCCCGCCTCATCATAAAGTGAGCGCCGCCGTCATCCCGCTGCAGAAGGCGGGCGGCAAGCCCGAGCCGCTTATCGCGTTTCGTCGCGTCGACCTCGATCTCGGCGGCCGGCCGATCCTGCGCGGCATCGATCTCGAGATCGCGCGGGGCGAGTTCGTCTGCGTCGTCGGGCCTTCCGGCTGCGGCAAGACCACGCTGCTTCGGCTCCTCGGCGGGCTTCTCGCGCCCACGGGCGGCGAGGTGTCCTACGCGGGCGGCCCGGTCGCCGGTCCGTCCGCGAACGTCGCCATCGTGTTCCAGGATTACGGCAAGGCGCTCCTGCCCTGGCGCAACGTCGCCGGCAACGTGTCGCTCGCCCTGGAAGCCGCCGGCGTGCCGCGCGGCGAGCGGGAGGCCCGCATCGCGCCCCTCCTGCGCAAGGTGGGGCTCGACGCCCATGCCGAGCGCTTCCCGGGGCAGCTCTCCGGCGGCATGCAGCAGCGGGTGCAGATCGCCCGCTGCCTGGCGCAGGAGCCGACGCTGCTCCTCATGGACGAGCCGTTCGGCGCGCTGGACGCGATGACCCGCCAGGCGTTGCAGGACGAGGTCCTGCGGATCGTGCAGGCCTCCCGGATGACGGTTCTCTTCGTCACGCACGACCTCGAGGAGGCCATCTATCTCGGCGACCGGGTGATCGCCCTCCGTCCCCATCCCGGCCGGGTGGCCGCGACCTTCGAGGTCGATCTCGCGCGCCCGCGCGAGCAGCTCGCGACCCGCGAGGCGCCGCAATTCCTGCGGCTCAGGCGGGCGCTGTACGACTTCATCGAGAGCGCGGAGCGATGAAGGGCCTCGTGCTGCCGATCCTGCTGGTCGCGCTGGCGGAGGGCGCCGCCCGGACCTTCGGCATCGCGAGCGACAGCCTGGCCGCGCCCTCCGACATCGCCGCCGCGCTCGCCGAAGCCCTCGCCGACGGCCGGCTCCTCCTGTGGTCGGCGCAGACGGTCGCGTCCGCTTTGGCCGGCCTCGCGATCGGCGGCGGCCTCGGGCTCGTCCTCGGCCTGCTGGTCGGCCTGTCGCCCGCGACCGGGCGCGTCCTGCACCTGCCGATCGAGTTCCTGCGTCCCATCCCGTCCGTGGCGCTGCTGCCGGTCGCCCTCCTCGGCTTCGGCTTCGGCTACCGTCTGGAGATCGCGATCGTCGCCTTCGCGTGCTTCTGGCCCGTCCTGATCATCGGCAGCGCGGCGATCTCGGGGGTGGAGCGGCGCCTCCTCGAGGTCGGCCGGGTGCTCCGTTTCGGGCCGCTGGCCCGCATCCGCAAGATCGTGCTGCCGGCGGCGCTGCCCCGCCTCTTCGTCGCCTTCCGGCTCGCCGCGGGCGTCTCGCTGATCGTCGCTGTGACGGTCGAGATCGCCCTGAACCCCCTCGGGCTCGGCTACGCCATGATGTACGCGCAGGAGACGCTGCGCCCGGCCTTGATGTTCGCCGTCCTGGTCTGGGTCGGCCTCGTCGGCTGGGCGATCAACGCCCTCCTGCTCACGGCGCAGCGCCGCCTGTTCGGGCCGGCCGCCCTCGTGAACGCCGGTCCGTGAGACTGTCCGCGCGGCTCGGCCTCGGCCTGGCGAGCGTCCTGCTCTGCGCCGCGATCGTGGGCGGCTGGCATCTCGCGACCCGTTTCGGCCTCGTGTCCCGCGCCTTCCTGCCCTCGCCCGAGCGGACGTGGCTCGCGCTGTGGCGCGGCCTGACGGAGGGCGACCTGCGCCGGCAGGTCCTGGCCACGGTGGAGCGCATGCTGCTCGGCTGGGTGCTGGCGTCTCTCGTCGGGATCGTGCTCGGCTCGCTGATCGGCTCGTCCCGCCGCGCCCGGGCCTGGATCGGGCCGTCGCTGGAATTCCTGCGGCCCCTCCCGGCCTCGGCCCTGATCCCGATCGGGATCGCCTTCTTCGGCCTCAGCCAGTCGATGGTGCTCGCCGTCATCTGCTTCGGGACGCTCTGGCCGATGCTGCTCGCGACGATTCAGGGATTCGCGGCGCTCGACCCGCAGCTGCGCGATGTCGGCCGGATGCTCGGCTTCGGCCGCCTCGACACCGTGTGGAAGTTCGCGCTTCCGAACGCCCTGCCCGACATCCTGGCCGGCATGCGGCTCGGGCTGACGGTGGCGCTGATCCTGTCCGTGGTCGGCGAGATGCTGGCCGGACAGCAGGGGCTCGGCCTCAGCATCCTCCTCGCCGCGCGCGCCTTCCGGTCTCCGGACCTGTTCGCCGGCGTGATCCTGCTCGGCGCGATCGGCTACGCGACGAACCTCGTCCTGGCGCAGGTCGAGCTGCGGGTCCTTCGCTGGCGGAGCTGAGACCCCCGGCCTCCGCGGCCCCGAGCGCACCTGGCGCCCGCAGGGCCGGACATCCGAGCGAAGGTCGGCCCGTTCATGCCGGAACCGCTTCGGCCACGAAACGAACGCGAATCGCCAGCGTGCACAGGCTGCAACAAACGGGATCTACACCATCCTCATCGCTTCCGGTCGAACGGCGGGGAGCGAGAGCCGGCGGTTCAACGCCGGCAATCCCGACAGGCATCAGACGAGGATCCCTACCATGCGCACCACCATCATCGCACTCGCCCTCTCCACGCTCGCGGTCGCGTCCGCGGAGGCCGCGACGTCCTTCCCGGCGAAGCCCATGCGCCAAGCCGGCACGCTGACCTGCTCCATCGAGCCCGGCGTCGGCCTCGTGTTCGGGTCGACCCGCCCGACCTCCTGCCAGTTCGTCTCGAACCGCGGCGGCTTCGTCCAGCCGTATGGCGGACAGCTGGATCGCGCCGGCCTCGACCTCGGCATCGCCAGCGCCCAGTCGATCACCTGGCGCGTCGTGACGCCCGGCGGCGCGAGCCGCACGGACATGCTGAACGGCATGTTCACCGGCCCGTCGGCCGAGGCGACGGTGTTCGGCGGCCCCGGCACGCAGGTGTCGTTCGAGTTCGGCGGCGACCGCGTCGTCCTCGAGCCGGTGGCGCATTCCGGCCAGGCCGGCTTCAACCTCGCGGCCGGGGAAGGCCGCCTCGGCATCGGCTCGACGGCTCCGGCGGTCATCCGTTGATCCCGACGGTCGCGGGCGGCCCTCCCGTCCGCCCGCGACCTCGCCCGAACGAGGGCGTTCGAACCACCCGGAAGCCGAACGGCTCCCGGGTGGTTCGGCGTGCGCCGGACGATCCGCCGACCCGGCGGCCTCATCCGACCGTGCAGCTCGCCCGGCCTGTGCGGGTGATCCTCGTCGTCGGCCTTCCCGGCGCGGATTCGATGAATTCCAGCCGGTAGGTGCCGGGCCGCTCCTTCTCGTCGTCCTCCCGACCCCGGGTCTCGATGGTGAGGTCGAGCGAATAGGCCGGCTCGTCCCGGAAGAACCGCAGCCTCACGTCGCGGCCGGTCGCCCAGCGCTGGACCAGTTGCTCGGCCGAGAGCTCCACCGGCTTCGCGCCCGCTCCCCGGCTCTTGACGGCGACCTTCGCCTCGACCGCGCTGAAGTCGCCGGCATGGCCGATCGCGGCTCCGACGTGGAGGGACACCGACCGGTCGTCGGCATCGCAGGTCAGGCTGGCGGTCGCGGCGGCAGGCGGGGCGGTGAGGAGGAAAGCGAGCAGCGCCGCTGCCGGGCGTGCTTCCTTGATCATGTCGGACCTCGCTCGCGGGACCCGCTCACATGGCGGAAACGGCCGTGAGCGTCCATCGCGCATCCGGCACATCGCCTCGCGCCGACGCGTCCGAACGTTGCGCGAGCGGCTGGACGCCGGACGGGTTCGCGCGTTCCGACCGCCGGGCGGTATCAAGC
>CALMTJ010000441.1:2424-5171 GCA_937872715.1 uncultured Methylobacteriaceae bacterium | reverse complement strand
GATGGTGCCCAGGGGCGGAATCGAACCACCGACACTGCGATTTTCAGTCGCATGCTCTACCAACTGAGCTACCTGGGCGACACCGTCCCGGTCGGGCGACCGTCTCGGAGCCGCGGCTTATAGGGAGCCGTGCCGGCCTTGTCCAGGGTCGTCGCCGGGCTCGTCCGAGGGCTGTTCCTCGCCCTCCTCGGCCGGGATCGCGTAGGCTCCGGCGAGCCACCGCTGCAGATCCACCTCGCCGCAGCGCACCGAGCAGAAGGGCCGGTGGGCGGGCAAGGCCGGCTCGCCGCAGACGGGGCAGGCCGGCGGGCGCCCGGACGACGTCGGGCGGCCGGTCATGCGGCGCCCCACCTGCCCAGGACCGCGTACCCCTCTCCGGCCAGGAGCGAGACGGTCTCGTAGAGCGGCAGCCCGACGACCGCGCCGTACGAGCCTACGAGCTGGCGCACGAAACAGGCGGCGAGCCCCTGGACAGCGTATCCCCCGGCCTTCCCGCGCCATTCCCCCGCCGCGAGATAGGCCTCGTGCTCCTGGGCCGACAGCCGCTTGAAGATCACGCGCGTCTCGACCAGCCGCTCCCGCAGCTTGCCACCGGGCGTCACGAGGCACACGGCCGTGTGCACCCGGTGCGAACGCCCCGAGAGCAGCCGCAGGCAGGAGGCGGCTTCTTCCGCCTCCTCGGGCTTGGGAAGAACGCGGCGCCCGACGGACACGACCGTGTCGGCCGCGAGGGTATAGGCGCCCGGCTCGCCCCCGGCCGCCTTCTCCCTCGCGAGGCGCCGGGCGAGGTCGCGGGGCAGCTCACCCCTGGCGGGCGTCTCGTCCACGGAGGGGGAGCGGACCTCGTCCGGCTCGATCCCGGCCTGCCGGAGGAGCTGGAGCCGGCGCGGCGACGCCGAGGCGAGGACGAGACGGGCGGGCATCCGCTCGCGGTTGGCCGGCGGGTCGGGCATGGTGTTCACGGATTCGTTGTAGCCTCCCGGCTCGCGCACCGGAACCTCACCATGGGCGCCGGCTTGAGCCCCCGGTCGAGTGTTGGCCGAACGTGGAAGGAGCCTTCATGCCCGGCAAGCTCGCCCAATCCATCCTGGAGAGCGTTCTCGAAAGCGGCGAGGCCGCCGTGAACAGCGCGATTACCGTGGGAGCCCGCCTCCCCATCCTGTCCGCCTGCCTCGTGTCGCCGAACGCCCGCGGGATGGAGGAATGGCAGAAGGCCTGTTCGGAGAAGGTCCTCGCGGCGTGGGAGGGCGGGTTCGCCGCCTGCGCGGCCTGGAACAGCCTGATGTGGCGGGCGGCGCTCGCTCCCCCGACGCCCACGGGTTTCGCCGCAGCGTCCCTGGTCCTCGCGCGTGCGGCGACGCGGCCCGCCCATGTCGCGGTGCGGGCCAACGCGGCCCGGTTCAGCCGCTGAGGGTCAGGACGCCGCGAGGTCCGATGGCGGGACGGATCGGGAGGCCTCCCGCTTCAGCCTGCGATGGTGGACGATCCCGACCGGGATCGCGGCGAGGTACAGCAGGGTTGCGATGACGAGGGCCTCGAACGGGAAGCTCACGATCAGGCCGAACACCGCCACCGTCACCACGAAGAGCGGCAGGACCCAATCGCGCGGGATGCGCTTGCCCATGGTCTTCCCGGAATAGGTCGGCACCGTCGACACCATCAGGAAGGCGATCACCAGCACGTAGGCCACGACGACCGGCACCACGCGCCCGATCTCGATGTCGAGGAAATGCAGGTAGAGCGGAAGCAGCACCGTCCCGGCCCCCGCGGGCGCCGGGACACCGGTGAAGAAGTCCTTCTTCCAATCCGGCCGGTTCGGGTCGTCGACCATGACGTTGAAGCGGGCGAGCCGAAGCGCCATCGCGATCGCGAAGACGAGCGCCACCGTCCAGCCGACCGCGCGCGCCTCGTGGAGAACGAAGCTGTAGAGGAGGAGCGCCGGGGCGACGCCGAAATTCACGAAATCGGCCAGGGAATCGAGCTCCGCGCCGAACCGCGAGGTGCCCTTCAACAGCCGCGCCACGCGGCCGTCGACCCCGTCCAGCACGGCCGCGACCACGATGGCGATCACCGCGGGCTCCAGCCGTCCCTCGTAGGCGAGCCGGATGGCCGTGAGGCCGAGGCAGAGCGCCAGCAGCGTGATGAGGTTCGGCGCCACCATCCGGAACGGGACGGGCTTGAAGAGCCGGCGCCGTTCCTCCAGCGGATCAGGCGCGAAGGGCGGGAAAAGGTCGCTCACCGGCCGCTCACGCGACCCGGTAATCGAGCGGCGCCGACGCCGCCGGCGAGAGATCCGCCAGCACCGTCTCGCCCGCGATCGCCTTCTGGCCGATCCCGACCAGGATGGCGGTGCCGAGCGGGAGGTAGACGTCGACCCGCGAGCCGAACCGGATCAGCCCGAAGCGCTCCCCCGTCGCGACCGTGTCGCCCTCCCGCACCCAGTCGAGGATGCGGCGCGCGACGAGGCCAGCGATCTGGACGACGCCGATCCGGTGCGTCCCCGTCTCGATGACGAGGGCGTTCCGCTCGTTGTCCTCGCTAGCCTTGTCGAGGTCGGCGTTCAGGAACAGCCCGGGAGTATAGGCGATGCGCGCGATGCGGCCCGGCACGGGCGCGCGGTTCACGTGGCAGTCGAACACGTTCATGAACACGGAGACGCGCAGCAGCGGCGTCTCAGACAGGCCCATCTCGAGGGGCGGGACGGCCGGGACGATGAGGCTGACGCGGCCGTCGGCCGGGGACACGAC
>CALMTJ010000441.1:2057-2414 GCA_937872715.1 uncultured Methylobacteriaceae bacterium | reverse complement strand
AGCCCTCGCGCCGGATCGGCACGAACAGCCGGCGGATCGATTCGTAGACGTCGGTCATGACACTCTTTCGTCCTGCCGCCCGGCGTTTTGCAACATGGCGGAGGCATCCGGATCGGCGAGGCCGACCCGCGCGGCCGCCCCTTCGCCGGACTGCACCCGCTCCAGCGTCTCGCGGGCCTCCGCGGCCCTGCGCTGCCGGTCCCACATCCCGGCATAAAGGCCGCCGGCGGCCAGCAGGGCGTCATGCGTGCCACGCTCGGCGATGCGGCCGGCGTCCAGCACGACGATCTCGTCGGCGTTCACCACGGTGGAGAGCCGGTGGGCGATGACGATCGTGGTCCGGCCGCGCGACACGCC
>CALMTJ010000441.1:0-2047 GCA_937872715.1 uncultured Methylobacteriaceae bacterium | reverse complement strand
TCCTGGATCTCCCGCTCCGTCAGGCTGTCCAGCGCGGAGGTCGCCTCGTCTAGGACGAGGACCGGCGGCCCCTTCAGGATGGTGCGGGCGATCGCGACGCGCTGCTTCTCCCCGCCGGAGAGCTTGAGCCCGCGCTCGCCGACCGGCGTCCCGTACCCGTCCGGCAGCGCCCGCACGAAGCCGTCGATGCGGGCGAGGCGCGCCGCCTCGGCGACCTCGCCGGGGCCGGAGCCGGCGCGGCCGTAGCCGATATTGTAGCCCACCGTGTCGTTGAACAGCACCGTGTCCTGCGGGACCATGCCGATCGCGGCCCGCAGCGAGCCCTGCTGCACGGCGGAGATGTCCTGCCCGTCGATCGTGATCCGGCCGAGCGTCGGCTCGTAGAACCGGAAGAGGAGGCGCGAGACCGTCGACTTCCCGGCCCCGGACGGGCCGACGATGGCGAGCGTGCGGCCGGCCGGGACGGTGAAGGAGAGCCCCCGCAGGATCTCGCGGGCCGGCGCGTAGGAGAAATGCACGTTCTCGAAACGCACCTCCCCGGCTGTCACGAGGAGCGGCGGCGCGCCCGGCCGGTCGGCGATCTCCGGGTTCTGCTCCAGGATCGCGAACATGTCGTCGATGTCGATCAGCGCCTGTTTGATCTCGCGGTAGAGCATGCCCATGAAGTTCAGCGGGATGTAGAGCTGCACCAGCATGGCGTTGACGAGCACGAAGCTGCCGATGCTGGCGCGGCCCGCGATGATGTCGCGCGCCGCCAGCATCATGACGACCGTCATGCCGACGGAGAAGATCACGGCCTGGCCGGAATTGAGGACGGCGAGCGAGGTGTAGGTCTGGGTGGAGGCGCCCTCGTAGCGGGCGAGCGAAAGGTCGTAGCGCGCCGCCTCGCGGCCTTCCGCCCCGAAATACTTCACCGTCTCGTAGTTCAGGAGCGAATCGACCGCCTTCACGTTCGCGTCGGTGTCGGAATCGTTCATGATCTTGCGGATGGAGATCCGCCACTCGGTCGCCTGGTAGGTGTAGCCGAGATACACGGCCACCATCACGACGACCGTCGCCGAGTAGAGCCAGTCGAACTCGTAGGCCAGGATCCCGATCACCAGCACGAACTCGACGATCGTCGGGATGAGCTGGAGGATGAAGAGGCGCGACAGCTCCTCGATGCCGCTTCGGCCGCGCTCCAGGACCCGGGTCAGGCCGCCCGTCTTGCGATCGAGGTGGAAGCGCAGGGAGAGCGCGTGCATGTGCTCGAAGGTGCGCTGCGCCAGCCTTCGCACGGCATGCATCGCCACCCGGGCGAAGAGCCCGTCGCGCACCTGCGTCAGCAGGGCCTGGAGGGTGCGGGTCGTCCCGTACACGGCCGTGAGGACGAGCGGCGCGCCCCACAGCCCGACCGACGGCCACCCTGCCGGTCCGGCCCCTGCCGGTCCGGCGGAGGCCTTTCCGCCCTCCGTCGCCAGGACGAGCGCATCCGTCGCCCATTTGAAGGCGAAGGGCGTCACCATGGTGACTCCCTTCGCGACCAGCAGGAGGCCGAGCGCCAGGTAGACGCGCCGCTGCAGGTCCGGGCGGCCGCCCGGCCAGAGATAAGGCCAGAGCTTCAGGAACGTCGGGAGGAGGCCGGGACGCGTCCGCGGAACCGCGACGGCCGGCGATGGGGCGAGCATGGGGACGTCCGGCCCGGGCGAGGTCGGTGCGCCGGGCGTACCGGGCATATAGGTCAGGACCGACGGTCTTGCACGCCCTCGTTCCTGGAGGCGCTCAGCGCTTGCCGTCCGTGGGCAGGACGAAGACCTGGCCGGGATAGATGAGGTCGGGATCGCGGATCTGCGGCGTGTTGGCGCCGAAGATCACCGTGTAGCGGATGCCCTCCCCGTAGACGCGCTTCGAGATGCGCCACAGGTTGTCGCCGCGCGCCACGATGGCGGTCGAGATCTCGGGCACGACGACCTGGCCGGGATCGGTCGACGCGGCCGTCGGGGCGGCGCCGGGACGCCGTGCCGGCGGCGGCTGGAGCTCGGCCGTGAGGGCGCCCGCGGCCGGAGGG
>CALMTJ010000440.1 GCA_937872715.1 uncultured Methylobacteriaceae bacterium | reverse complement strand
GGGCGGCCGCCCCGGTCGGTGATGGACAGGTTCATCGACACGATCGAGCTCATCGCGGCGATCTTCGTCGGGCTTGTCGCCGCCAACAGCTTCGTGTCCGTGCTGCTGCGCTACTTCTTCGCGGCCTCGATCCCGGACGCCTACGACCTCGGCAAGAACATGCTGGGCATCCTGATCTTCTGGGGCATCGCGGCCACGAGCTACCGGGGCGACCACATCACGGTGGACCTCGTCTGGGCGGCGGCGTCGCCGCGGTGGCGACGGGTCATCGACGTCGTCGCCACCCTGGTGCTCCTCTTCGTCGTGATCGTCATGACGGCGATGCTGTTCGACAAGGTCCGCCAGACCTACGACGGGAACGTCCTCACCTACGATCTCGGGATGCCGGTCTGGCCGTTCTTCGCGGTGGCTTGGCTCGGGGACGTCTCGGCCGTGATCCTGATCGCCATCCGGACGTTCCGGCTCGTCTTCCAGCCGGACAGGATGGAGCACGGGCAGACACCGAAGGCGGTCGAGTGAGCGCTCTTCCGACGTCATGGCCGGGCTTGGCCCGGCAACCCACGAAGGCCCGGCGCTTGGAGGACGTGGATGGCCGGGCCGAGCCCGGCCATGACGGGGGTCTCCGTTGAGCACGGACCTCATCGCGGTTCTCGGCTTCGTCGTCCTGTTCGTGCTGATGCTGGGGCGCGTGCCGGTCGGCATGGCGATGGGGCTCGTCGGCGTCGGAGGCTTCGCGGCCGTCGTGGGCGGCGTCCCGGCGCTGCGCCTCATCGGCCAGACCGCCATGCGGACGGTCACGGATTACACGTTCGGCGTGATCCCGATGTTCCTCCTCATGGGCGCCTTCGTGTCCGTGTCCGGCATGAGCCGGGAACTGTTCCGGGCCGCCAACACCTTCATCGGCCACAGGAAGGGCGGGATCGGCTTCGCCACCATCCTCGCCTGCGCCGGGTTCGCGGCGATCTCCGGCTCCTCCGTCGCGACGGCCGCCACCTTCTCCACCGTCGCCTATCCGGAGATGCGGCGCTACCGCTACCCGAAGAGCTTCGCAACGGGCGTGATCGCGGCCGGCGGAACGCTCGGCGCCATGTTCCCGCCCTCGACGGTGCTGGTGGTCTACGGGATCATCACCGAGCAGGACATCTCCAAGCTGTTCCTGGCCGGCATCGTGCCGGGGCTCTTGGCGGTGTGCATGTACATCGCCACCATCGCGATGGTCGGGACGTGGCGGCCGGACCTCGTCCCGGCCGGCCCGCGCGCCGGTTGGGGCGAGCGGCTCGCGGCCTTGAAGGACGTCTGGGCGCCGCTCGTGCTCTTCGCCTTCGTGATCGGCGGCCTCTATGGCGGCCTGTTCACGCCGACGGAGGCGGGCGGCATGGGAGCGGGCGGCGCCTTCCTGATCGGGCTCCTGCGCCGGCGACTGAACCGGGAGCAGATCCGCCATTCGCTCCTGCAGGCGACCCGGACGGCGGCGGCCGTTTTCACCGTGCTGATCGGCGCGCTGCTCTTCGGCTACTTCCTCACCATCACCCAGACGCCCCAGAAGGTCACCGAGTACCTGACCGGGCTCGGCATCGGCCGCTACGGCATCCTGCTCCTGATCATGGGGATGTATCTCGTCCTCGGCTGCCTGATGGACGCCATGGCGATGATCATCCTGACGGTGCCGATCATCTTCCCTGTCGTGACGGCGCTCGGCTTCGACCCGATCTGGTTCGGCGTGATCATCGTCATGACGGTGGAGCTCGGCCTCATTCACCCGCCCGTCGGGATGATCGTCTTCGTCATCAAGAGCGTGATCGGCGACGTCGATTTCTACACGATCTTCAAGGGCGTCCTGCCCTTCATCGTCACCGACCTCGTCCGCCTCGCCATCCTGATCGCCTTCCCGATCCTGGCCACTTGGCTGCCCGGCCTGTTGGGCTGAGAGCCGCCTTCGTACCCTCCCCTCGAGGGGGGAGGG
>CALMTJ010000439.1 GCA_937872715.1 uncultured Methylobacteriaceae bacterium | reverse complement strand
CGCCCTTCGTGGCCGAAGGCGCCTTTCCGGGCACCTGAACCTTGGCGCGTCCCGTCGCCGGGGAGAGACGGAGGCCGCGCGCCCTGGCGAAGGGCGCGGCGCGGGCCGTGCGGGCGAGGCCGCGCCTCCTCGCATCCGCGGCCGTCGGCCTGGCGCTGGCCCTCGCCATGCCGTCCCGGCCGTCCGCGCGCTTCATCGCCGGCTGGGATGTCGGCGTCGGCCTCTACCTCGCGCTGTCCTTCGCGATGGTCGCGACCTCCTCCCACGCCGCCCTGCAGAAGCGGGCCGACGAGGAGGATGCGGGCGCGAGCGCCGTCCTGGCGCTCACCGCCCTGGCCGCGGCCGCGAGCCTGCTCGCCATCGCGGCGGAGCTGCACGGCATCAGGGAGAACCCGGGCGCGGTCCGGCCGGCGCTCGCCGCGGTCACCATCCTCCTGTCCTGGTTCTTCGTGAACACGATCTTCGCCTTCCACTACGCCCATGATTACTATGCGGGCGAACAGGACCGCGAGGGTCTGGGCTTCCCGGGCGGGGGCAGGCCCGATTACTGGGATTTCCTCTACTTCGCCTTCACGATCGGGGCGGCGGCGCAGACATCGGACGTGTCGATCGAGACCGGCCGGATGCGCCGCTTCGTCCTGGCGCACACGATCCTGTCCTTCCTGTTCAACACGACCGTCCTGGCGCTGGCGATCAACGTGGGCGCCAGCCTGATCTGACCTCCTCAGCCCGCAGCCGGGGACGGATTGCAGACGAGGTCAAAAAGACATAAACATATCTTTATGTCTCCGGATCGCTCTCCCGACCTCCCGGTCGTCGGCTTCTCCGACGGCCTGTCGGCGCTGCGGGCGGCGGCCGAGGAGACGCGGCTTCGCATCCTGCTCCTGCTCGAGGGCGGCGAGCTCTCGGTATCCGACCTCACCGACATCCTGGGACAATCCCAGCCGCGCATCTCCCGCCATCTGAAGCTCCTCGTCGAGGCAGGATTGATCGAGCGGCACCGGGAAGGCGCGTGGGCCTTCTTCAGGCTCTCCGACCGGCCGGAGACGAGATCCTTTCTCCGGCCGGCCCTCGCCGCGCTCGACCCGTCGGACGGGCAGGTCGGGCGCGACCGGGAGCGGCTGGCGGCCGTCCGCCGGCAACGCGCGGATACCGCGCAGGCCTTCTTCGCGCGGCTCGCCCCGCGCTGGGACGGGCTGCGCTCGCTTCATGCCTCCGAGGAGGCGGTCGAGGCGGCGATCCTCGCCGCCATCGGTCCGAAGCAGGTCCGCTCGCTCGTCGATCTCGGCACCGGCACGGGCCGGATGCTCCAGCTCCTGGCCCCGATGGCCCGCCGGATCGTCGGGCTCGACGCGAGCCATGCCATGCTGTCCGTCGCACGCGCCAATCTCGAGCGCGCGGGGTTGTCTGCGGTGGCGCTGCGCCAGGGCGACATCTACGGGCCGCCGCTCGTGCGCGACAGCTTCGACCTCGCGATCGTGCATCAGGTCCTCCATTACCTCGACGATCCGGCCCGCGCGCTCGCGCAGGCGGCGCGGCTGCTCGCGCCCGGCGGGCGCCTCGTCGTGATCGATTTCGCCGCGCACGGCCTCGAATTCCTTCGGGAGAACGAGGGGCACCGCCGCCTCGGCTTCGCCCCAGAACAAGTGACGGGCTGGCTGGAGGAGGCCGGCCTGTCGGCCTCGCCCGTCCACGACCTGCCGCCGCCCCCTTCCGGCGCCGCCGCCGACCGGCTCACCGTCTCCATTTGGCTCGGCCTCGATCGCCGCGCCGTCACCGAATGGCCGGCCGCGGCCGGCACCCGGGAGGTCGCCTGATGTCCACCCTGCCGTTCCGGCCGAGCCGCCACGCCACCCGGCCCGTGAAGGTCTCGTTCGAGTTCTTCCCCCCGAAGACGCCCGAGATGGAGACGGCCCTGTGGTCGGCCGTCGAGCGCCTCGCGCCGCTGCGCCCGGATTTCGTCTCCGTCACCTACGGGGCCGGCGGGTCGACGCGCGAGCGGACGCACGCGACCGTGTCGCGCATCGTGCGGGAGACGGCGCTGCGGCCCGCCGCGCACCTCACCTGCGTCGCGGCGACCCGGGACGAGATCGAAGGCGTCCTACGCGATTACTGGGAGGCTGGCATACGCCATATCGTCTCGCTTCGAGGCGACCCGGTCGCCGGTCCGGGGACGACCTACGAGGCGCATCCGGGCGGCTATGCCCAGACCTGCGACCTCGTGGCCGGCATCCGCCGGCAGGGCGATTTCGAGGTGTCGGTCTCCGCCTATCCGGAGAAGCATCCGGAGGCCGCCTCGCTCGACGCCGATCTCGATGCGCTGAAGGGCAAGGTTGAATGCGGGGCGACGCGCGCCATCACCCAGTTCTTCTTCGACAACGACGTCTACCTCCGCTACCTCGACCGGGCGCGGGCGCGGGGCATCGACATCCCGATCGTGCCCGGCATCCTGCCCGTGCAGAACTTCAAGCAGGCGGCGAGCTTCGCCGCCCGCACCGGCGCCAGCATGCCGGACTGGCTCGCCTCGCGCTTCGCCGGGCTCGACGGCGATGTCGAGACGCGCAAGCTCATCGCGGCCGCGGTCGCGGCCGAGCAGGTGCTCGACCTCGTGGACCGCGGGATCAGCGAGTTCCACTTCTACACGATGAATCGCGCCGACCTCGTCTTCGCGGTGTGCCACCTGCTGGGATTGCGGGCGCGGGACTCGGCGGAGCCGACCCGGGCGGCGGCCTAACGTCAACCGTCATGGCCGGGCTTGACCCGGCCATCCCGAGCCGAGGTGCTCTTCCCAACGAGATGGCCGGGCCAAGCCCGGCCATGACGGCCGAGAGAGATGACCCATACAAGCCCCGCCCACGACACCGCATCCGCGCTTCGGGCCGCCGCGCGCGAGCGCATCCTCGTGCTCGACGGCGCGATGGGGACGGAGATCCAGAACCTCAGGCTGTCGGAGGCGGATTTCCGGGGCGAGCGCTTCCGCGATCACTCGCACGACCAGAAGGGCAACAACGACCTCCTGATCCTGACCCAGCCGGACGCGGTGCGGGACATCCACCTGTCCTACTTCCTGGCGGGCGCCGACATCGCGGAAACGAACACCTTCTCGTCGACCCGGATCGCCCAGGCGGATTACGGGCTTGAGGCGGCGGTCCACGACCTGAACCTCGAAGGCGCGCGCCTCTGCCGGCAGGCGGCGGACCTCGCCGAGGCTAAGGACGGGCGGCGGCGCTTCGTCGCCGGTGCGCTCGGCCCGACCAACCGGACGCTCTCCATCTCGCCGGACGTCAACAACCCGGGCTTCCGGGCCGTCACCTTCGACGAGGTGCAGGAGGCCTATGCCGAGCAGGTGAGGGGGCTCGTCGAAGGCGGGGCCGACCTCGTCCTGATCGAGACGATCTTCGACACGCTGAACGCGAAGGCCGCGATCGTCGCCTGCCGGCGCGTCTTCGCCGAGACGGGCACCACCCTGCCGGTGATGATCTCCGGCACCATCACGGACCTGTCGGGCCGCACCCTCTCCGGACAGACGCCGACGGCTTTCTGGCACGCGATCCGGCACGCGGAGCCGATCACCGTCGGCCTCAACTGCGCGCTCGGTGCCCGTGAGATGCGGGCGCATCTTGGGGAGATCGCGCGCGTCGCCGACACCCTCGTCTGCGCCTATCCGAATGCAGGCCTCCCGAACGAGTTCGGCCTCTACGACGAGAGCCCGGAGGCGACGGCCGCGCTGATCGGCGAATTCGCCCGTTCGGGCCTCGTCAACGTGGTCGGCGGCTGCTGCGGCACGACGCCGGCCCACATCCGGGCGATCGCGGGGGCGGTCGCGGGCGTGGCGCCGCGCCCGATCCCGTCTTTCGAGCCCGCCATGCGGCTCGCCGGGCTCGAGCCCTTCACGCTGACGGACGCCATCCCGTTCGTGAATGTCGGCGAGCGCACCAACGTCACCGGATCGGCCAAGTTCAGGAAGCTCGTCACGAACGGCGATTACGCGGCGGCGCTCGACGTCGCGCGCGATCAGGTGGCCGGCGGCGCGCAGATCATCGACGTCAACATGGACGAGGGCCTCCTCGATTCGGAGAAGGCGATGGTCGAGTTCCTGAACCTCGTCGCGGCCGAGCCGGACATCGCCCGCGTGCCGGTCATGGTGGATTCCTCGAAATTCTCCGTGATCGAGGCCGGCCTGAAATGCGTCCAGGGCAAGCCGATCGTGAACTCCATCTCGATGAAGGAAGGGGTCGAGCCGTTCAAGGCGCAGGCCCGCATCTGCCGCGATTACGGCGCCGCGGTCGTCGTCATGGCGTTCGACGAGACCGGCCAGGCAGATACGGAGGCCCGCAAGGTCGCCATCTGCACCCGCGCCTATCGCATCCTCGTCGACGAGGTGGGCTTCCCGCCGGAGGACATCGTCTTCGACCCGAACATCTTCGCGGTCGCGACCGGCATCGACGAGCACGACAATTACGGCGTCGACTTCATCGAGGCGACGCGGGCGATCACGGCCACCCTCCCGCACGTCCACGTGTCGGGCGGCGTCTCCAACCTGTCCTTCTCCTTCCGGGGCAACGAGCCCGTGCGGGAAGCGATGCACGCCGTGTTCCTGTTCCACGCCGTCGGGGCCGGCATGGACATGGGCATCGTCAACGCGGGCCAGCTCGCGGTCTACGCCAACATCGATCCCGAGCTCAGGGAGCTGTGCGAGGACGGGGTGCTCAACCGCCGGTCGGGCGAGACGCCGTCCGCGACCGACCGGCTGCTGGAGGCGGCCGAGCGCTTCAAATCGGGCGGCGGCGGGGTCGCCCGGATCCAGGACCTCGCCTGGCGCGAATGGCCGGTCGGCAAGCGACTCGAACACGCGCTGGTGAACGGCATCACCGACTACGTCGCGGCCGATGTCGAGGAGGCGCGGGCCGCCTCCGAGAGGCCGCTCCACGTGATCGAGGGGCCGCTCATGGGCGGCATGAACGTCGTCGGCGACCTCTTCGGCTCAGGCAAGATGTTCCTGCCGCAGGTGGTGAAATCCGCCCGGGTGATGAAGCAGGCCGTCGCCTACCTGCAGCCCTTCATGGAGAAGGAGCGCGAGGCGACGGGCCTCTCGCAATCGGCGGCCGCCGGCAAGGTGCTGATGGCGACGGTGAAGGGCGACGTCCACGATATCGGCAAGAACATCGTCGGCGTCGTGCTCCAGTGCAACAATTACGAGGTGATCGATCTCGGCGTCATGGTGCCGGCGACGAGGATCCTCGACACCGCGAGGTCGGAGAAGGTGGACATCGTCGGCCTCTCCGGCCTGATCACGCCGTCCCTCGACGAGATGGCGCATGTCGCGGCCGAGATGGAGCGCGAGGGATTCGACATCCCGCTGCTCATCGGGGGGGCGACGACGAGCCGGGTCCACACGGCCGTGAAGATCCACCCGAACTACCGGGCCGGGCAGGCCGTGTACGTGAACGACGCGAGCCGGGCGGTCGGCGTCGTCTCCGCGCTCCTCTCGCCGGACGGGAAGCACGCCTATGTCGACGCGGTCCGGGCCGAGTACCGCAAGGACGCCGATGCCCATGCCCGCGGGGAGGCGGACAAGAAGCGCGGCCCGCTCGCTGCGGCCCGCGCCAACCGACTGAAGGCGGATTGGGCGGCGGTTCCGGCCCCGACCCGCCCGGCCTTCACGGGCACGCGCGTGTTCCGCACCTACGACACGGCCGAGCTCGTGCCCTATATCGACTGGACGCCCTTCTTCCAGACCTGGGACATGAAGGGCCGCTTTCCGGCGATCCTCGACGACGAGGCGCAGGGCGCCTCGGCCCGGCAG
>CALMTJ010000438.1:1184-3631 GCA_937872715.1 uncultured Methylobacteriaceae bacterium | reverse complement strand
ATCCCGGGCAGGTCATCGTGGCCGGCTACGGCCGGGTCGGCCAGCTCGTGGGCGAGATGCTCGCCCGCCACGACGTGCCCTTCATCGCGATCGACTCGAACCCGGCGCTCGTTGTCGCCCAGCGGAATGCGGGGCGGCCCGTCTATTACGGCGATTCCTCCTCGCCCCTCTTCCTCCAGAGCTGCGGCTTGGACGCCGCCCGCGCCCTGGTCGTGACGCTCGACGGCGCGGCCCAGAGCCAATCGATCGTCGAGACGGTCAGGGGTGGGCGGCCGGACCTGACGATCGTGGCGCGGGCGCGCGACGCCCGCCACGCGAAGGAGCTCTACCGGCTCGGGGTCACGGACGCAGTTCCGGAGACGATCGAGGCGAGCCTCCAGCTCTCGGAGGCCGTGCTCGTCGATATCGGGATCGCCATGGGGCCGGTGATCGCCTCCATCCACGAGCGGCGGGACGAGTTCCGCCGCACCTTCCAGCACGACGACGTCCCGACGGCCGGGGCGGCCGGTTCGCCGCGTCTCTCCGGAGAATTCCGGTCGCGCCGGACCGCCGGGAAGCGCTGACGCTCAGGCGGCGGCCGCGAGCCGGCCGCCAGCCAGGCTGTCGAAGAGCGGCTTGCCGTCCGTGCCGCCGACGAGCCCATCCACGAAATTCTCCGGATGGGGCATCAGGCCGAGCACGTTGCGGCCGGGCGAGTAGATGCCGGCGATCGAATTCATGGAGCCGTTGATCCCCGGCCCGGCTTCGAGCCGCCCCTCCGCGTCGCAATAGCGGAACGCCACGAGCCCGTAGCCTTCGAGGCGGGCCAGCGTGTCGGGATCGGCCGTGTAATTGCCCTCCCCGTGCGCGACGCAGATGTTGATCGCCTGGTTCGGCGCGTAGCCTCGCGTGAAGGCCGTGTCCGTGCGCTCCACCCGGAGGTGCTGGCGGTGGCAGATGAACCGCATCCCGGCATTGCGCATGAGGATGCCGGGCAGGAGCCCCGCCTCGCACAGGATTTGGAAGCCGTTGCAGATCCCGAGCACGAGGCCGCCGCGCGCCGCATGCCGGCGGATGGCCTCCACCATCGGGGCGCGCGCCGCGATGGCGCCGCAGCGCAGGTAGTCCCCGTAGGAAAAGCCGCCCGGCAGGACGGCGAGATCCGTCCCATCCGGAAGCTGAGTGTCGGCATGCCAGGCCGTCGTCACCTCCGCCCCGGACCGCCGGAGCGCGGTCGCGACGTCGCGGTCGCGGTTCGATCCCGGGAAGACGATGACGGCCGCCTTCACGGATGGCCCTCGGCCGGCATCTCGGCATGCGCGGCCGCCTCCTGCGCCGCCCCGTCCTGCCGGCGCATCCCCGCCCGGGCGGCGCCCTTCGGCTCGCGGTCGAGCTCGAAGCGGAAGTTCTCGATCACGGTGTTGGCGAGCAGCTTCTCGCAGGCCCGCCTGAGCGACGCCTCCGCCTCCGCCGGATCGTCCGACAGGAGTTCGACGTCGAAGACCTTCCCCTGCCGGACGCTCGCGATGCCTGTGATGCCGAGCGAATCCAGCGCGCCGCCGATCGCCTTCCCCTGCGGGTCGAGGATGCCGGGCTTCAAGGTGACCGTGACGCGGGCTCTCATGGCGGGACTCGGCTGAACGGCGGGCCGGCCGGGTCATAGGTCCCTGGACCTGCCCTGTCACCCTGAAGCATCCGCTTCGTGAAACCTTCGCGGCCGCCGCCCGTATCTTGCTGCGTGTCCAGGTGGAACACGAGGGAGATATTTATGGCAGGCACCTTCACATTCCGGCATCTCGCGGCCGCGACCGCGATCCTGGCCGGCTTCGCGGTCCCGGCATTGGCCGCGAACCCGATGGTCGGCGGCGCGCCGATGTTCGCCAACAAGACCATCGTCGAGAATGCGGTCAATTCGAAAGACCATACGACGCTGGTCGCGGCCGTGAAGGCGGCGGGCCTCGTCGACACGCTGTCGGGTCCGGGGCCGTTCACCGTGTTCGCACCGACCAACGCGGCGTTCAACAAGCTGCCGCCCGGCACGGTCGAGACCCTGGTCAAGCCCGAGAACCACGCGACGCTCAGCAAGATCCTGACCTACCACGTGGTCCCCGGCACCTACACGGCCAAGGACCTGATGGCGCTCGCCAAGAAGAGCGGCGGCCAGGCGGAGCTGAAGACGGTTCAGGGCGGCAACCTGGCCGTCATCCAGAAGGGCGGCAAGCTCTACGTCGCGGATGAGAAGGGCAACACCGCCCGCGTCACGATCGCGAACGTGATGCAGTCGAACGGGGTGCTCCACGTCATCGACAAGGTCGAGATGCCGAACTGACCTCCAAGGAGTCAGGGGACGAGAGCCGCTCCGGGAGACCGGGGCGGCTCTTCCCTTATCCTCTCAGGGGAGTTCGGGGACGAGCTTGCCCGAATACACGACCGGACCCGTCGGCGCGCCGAGGGGTCCGGTCGTGTAT
>CALMTJ010000438.1:0-1174 GCA_937872715.1 uncultured Methylobacteriaceae bacterium | reverse complement strand
GGGCTGGCCGCCGGCCGCGATCGACCAGAGCTCCAGGCTGCCGGCCGGCGGAGAATCGGCCGAGACCGAGCGGATCTGGACGGTCCTCGAGCGCTGGTCGACGCGCACGATCAGGGCCGGCAGGTCGCCCGACCTGTTGACGATCGCGACCAGCCCCTCAGGGAACTCCGCCGGCACGGGCCTGCTCAGCAGAAGGGCGAGGAGGAGGCCAGCCGCCATCGCGCTCGCGCCGGCCGTCGCCGCCCGCCACGTCCGGCGGGACCGGCGCAGCCGCCCGATCTCGGGCGGGATCGCGAAGGAGCGGACGTTCGGGGCGGAATGCGCGTCGACCGCGCGATCCAGCGCCTCGGCCAGCCCCGGGCTCGGCCGCACGGGCTGGACGGCATCTGCCAGCGGCGCCAGGCGTTCCTCCCAGGCCCGGACCGCGGCGGCGAGCTCTCCATCACCGGCCATGTCCCGCTCGAACAGGCGGCGCTCCTCGCGCGTCCCGGTGCCGAGCACGTAGTCGAGGGCCTCCGCGTCGCGGCCATGCGGGGATGCGGGAGCGTTCATGGCTCGCCCAAGCAATCTCGAAGGATGGCCGCGCTCCGGTGCAGCCATGTCTTCACCGTGTTGACCGGCGCGGAATAGCGGGTCGCGAGTTCCTCCCGCGAGAACCCCTCGTAATAGGCCGCGAGAAGGCAGCCGCGCTGCTTCTCGTCGAGCTCGCCCAGGCAATGGCGCAGGCGTTGGATGGCCGTGAGCTCCGCCTCGGCGTTCCGCGGGTCGGGGAGCAGGTCGAACCAATCGGGGCCGCCATCCGTCGCGGGGGCAACCGTCTCTCGACGCTGGCGCAGCACGTCGATCGCGCGGTTCCGGGCGACCGTGATGAGCCACGTCATCGGCCGGCCCGTCTCGGGCGAATACCTGTCGGCGGATTGCCACACGCGGAGATAAACCTCCTGGAGGACGTCCTCTGCCTGTCCCCTGTCCTTGAGGATACGGAGGATGACGCCCAGAAGTTTCGCGGCCGTTCGGGTGTAGACCTCGCCGAAAGCTCGCCGATCCGCCTTGGCGATCGCGGAGATCAGCTCCGGAAGGTCGGCCGTGTCGTGACGCAATCAGGATCCGTCGGGCTGAACGACGCCGTCTTAGCCGGATCGGAGCGTCACGTCACCACGCGACGGGACCTGTC
>CALMTJ010000437.1:2472-3754 GCA_937872715.1 uncultured Methylobacteriaceae bacterium | reverse complement strand
CGACCTCGCGCATCATCGCCTTCCCGGTGCTGATCGCCGGCGTGCTGGGCACCGGCTTCGCGCCCGCGAACCGCTCCGGCGCGCTGACGCTCCGGCCGCAGATCGCCCGCATCTCCGTGTCCGGCTTCATCGCCGGGGACCAGAGGGTGACGGAGCTGTTCCGGCGGGTGGGCGAGACCGCCTCCGTGCGGGGCGTCGTCATTTCCATCAACTCGCCGGGCGGCACCACCTCCGGATCGGAGGAGCTCTTCCGGGGGATTCGGACGCTTGCCGGGAAGAAGCCCGTCGTGGCGTTCGTGGACGGCCTCGCGGCCTCAGGCGCCTACATCACGGCGCTCGCGGCCGACCACATCGTGGCGCGAGACACGGCGCTCGTCGGGTCCATCGGCGTCCTGTTCCAGTATCCCGACTTCACGAAGGTACTCGGCACGGTCGGCGTATCGGTGGAGGAGGTGAAGTCGAGTCCGCTCAAGGCCGAGCCGTCCGGCTTCCACCCCACCCCGCCGGAAGCGCGGGCCGCTCTCCAGGCGGTGGTCGACGACACCTACGGCTGGTTCAAGGACCTCGTCGCCGATCGCCGCAAGATGGATGCGGCGCAGCTCGCCGCCGTCTCGGACGGCCGCATCTTCAGCGCCCGCCAGGGCGTGCCGCTTCGGCTCGTCGACGGGCTCGGCTCCGAGCGCGACGCGGTCGCCTGGCTGGAGCGGGAGCGCCAGGTCCCGCGCGACCTGCCCGTCACCGACTGGAAGCCGCAGGGCGCCTCCGATTTCTCGCTCTGGTCGGCCGCGGCCCTCGGGGCGGACCTCGCCGGATGGGACGGGCTCGCAGCGGCGCTAAGGTCGGGACCGGTCGGCGGCACCAGGGTTGACGGGCTCATGGCGCTTTGGCAGCCTCCCGTCGCCGGTCGGTGACGGCCGGAAGCGCCGCGTCCCCATGATCAAGTCCGAGCTCGTCCAGCGTGTCGCGGCGGAGAACCCGCACCTCTACCAGCGCGACGTGGAAACGGTGGTGAGCGCCATACTGGACACGATCGCGGACGCGCTGGCGCGCGGCGACCGGGTGGAGCTGCGCGGCTTCGGCGCATTTTCCGTGAAGAGGCGGGACGCCCGGAACGGCCGCAATCCGCGGACGGGCGAGGCCGTGTCCGTGTGCGAGAAGACGATCCCGGTCTTCAAGACCGGCAAGGAGATGCGCAAGCGGCTGAACCTCACGGGACCGGACGAGTCCGGGCGGGACGATTCCGCCGTGCGCGTCGCGCCTGCCCGTCTGGGCGCGGATCTTT
>CALMTJ010000437.1:0-2462 GCA_937872715.1 uncultured Methylobacteriaceae bacterium | reverse complement strand
GGCCGTCGCTTCCCACCCTCACCCGCTGACCCGTCCCGTGAAGGTCGCCGGAGCCGCGGAGCTCGACGCCGTCCTGACCTTCCGAAGCTGGCCGCCGCGCTGGCGGATGCCTTCCAGGGCGCGATGAGCGCGCCCGGGGCGTCACCGGACGCGCTCGGACGAGATCATGCTGTTCAAGTCGATCGGCGCGTCGCTGGAAGACCTCGCGGCCGCGATCCTCGTCTGGCGCGGGCTCGCCGGCTGAAGCGGCGGGTCGACCTCGCCGGGGAACGCCGGTGCGCGGCCGTACAGTGCCCGGCTCCCGCGACCGAGCCGGAACGCGACGCGACACGTAGCGGTTAAGGCTGCTCACAACGTATCCCGATCGCGTCAGGTTCTCATGAAAGCCCTCGTCTGGCACGGCACCACCGACATCCGCTGCGACAGCGTCCCGGATCCCGAGATCGAGGACGGCCGCGACGCGATCATCAAGGTGACGAGCTGCGCCATCTGCGGCTCGGACCTCCACCTCTACGACCACTTCATGCCCGGCATGAAATCGGGCGACATCATGGGCCACGAGACCATGGGCGAGGTCGTCGAGGTCGGCCGCGACAACAAGGCGCTCAAGGTGGGCGACCGCATCGTCGTCCCGTTCACGATCACCTGCGGGCAATGCGACCAATGCCGGCGGGGCAACTTCTCCGTCTGCGAGCGCTCGAACCGCAACAAGGCGCTCGGCGACACGGCATTCGGCCACACGACGGCCGGGCTGTTCGGCTACACCCACCTCACCGGAGGATATGCGGGCGGGCAGGCGGAGTACCTGCGCGTCCCCATGGCGGACAGCACGCATATCAAGGTTCCGACCGGCATTCCGGACGAGAAGCTCCTCTTCCTGTCGGACATCTTCCCGACCGGGTGGCAGGGCGCCGTGCAATGCGACATCCAGCCGACGGACACCGTCGTGAACTGGGGTTGCGGGCCGGTCGGCCAGATGGCAATCCGCTCCGCGATCCTGCTCGGGGCGAAGCGGGTCATCGCGATCGACCGCGTGCCGGAGCGCCTCGCCATGGCGGAGGCGGGCGGCGCGGAGGTCATCAATTACGACGAGGAGCCGAACATCGTCGGCCGCCTGAACGACATGACGGACGGCAAGGGTCCGGAGAAATGCATCGATTCCGTCGGGCTCGAAGCCCACGCGGCCGGCGCGATCGACGCGGTCTACGACCGGGCGAAACAGGCCATGATGCTGGAAACGGACCGAGTCCACGTGCTCCGGCAGATGATCATGGTGTGCCGGCCGGCCGGGGTGCTGTCGATCCCGGGCGTGTATGGCGGCATCGCCGACAAGTTCCCGATCGGCGCCCTCATGAACAAGGGCCTGACCGTCCGCACCGGGCAGACGCACGTGAACCGCTGGTCGGGGGATCTCCTCCGGCGGATCGAGGAGGGTCAGATCGACCCCTCCTTCGTCATCACGCACACGGTCGGGCTCGAGGACGGGCCGGCCATGTACCGCACCTTCCGGGACAAGCAGGACGGCTGCATCAAGGTGGTGATCAGGCCATGAGCGGAGTTCCTACGAGGCCGAATCCGACCCGCGGCGCGAGCGGCCGGCCGGTTCATTCGGGCTACGAGCGCCTGGCGACGGGGCTCGGCTTCTTCTCGATCGGGCTGGGTCTGGCCGAGCTCTTGGCCACCCGTCCCCTCTGCCGGACGCTCGGGCTGGAAGGGCGGGAGAATCTGGTGCGGGCCTACGGCGCGCGCGAGCTCGCGACGGGCGTCGCGATCCTGATGAGCCACGACCCGACGCCCTGGATCTACGGCCGGGTCGGCGGCGACGCGCTGGACCTCGCCACCATGGCGACCGCTTTCGACGGCGACGAGGGGCAGAAGACGAACATGATGCTGGCCGCGGTCGCGGTGGCGGGCGTCACCGCGCTCGACATCGCCTGCGCGACCGGCCTCACCGCCGACAAGCGCCTGTCCCCTCCCGGCACCTACGATTACAGCGACCGGAGCGGGTTTCCGCGATCGCCGCGCGCCATGACCGGAGCGGCCGCGGATTTCGACACGCCGTCGGATTTCCGCGTCCCCGACCCGCTCCGGCCGTGGCAGGACGGCAGGCCGGCCGCGGGCACGTCCCTCGCGACGGACGCGTCCACGCCCTGATCCCGGACCGTTCGGTCCTCAGCGGGGGAAGAAGCGTCCTCCCCGGATCTCGATCCGAACGGCGTCGCCCCGGGCGATCGCCGTCCCGTCCCCGACGGCGACTTCCAGGAGGAGCCCGTCGGGTCCGTCAGGCCTGATCTCCGCCCTCCGACCGCCGGCCGAGCGGCGGAGTGCCGCGACCGTGCCGGCGATCCCGCCCGGCCCGTCGGTGAAGGCGATGTCGGCCGGCCTCGCATGCAGATCGGCCGGCCCGTCCGGCAGCCCGGCGGCGGAAACAGAAAGCGGCTGATCACGGAACATCGGCTGAC
>CALMTJ010000436.1 GCA_937872715.1 uncultured Methylobacteriaceae bacterium | reverse complement strand
GGGTGCTGGGCGGGGACGCGGCCCGGAAGCTCGCTCTCATGGGGTTCGACGTCGCCGGCTGGAGCCGCACTCGGCGGGATCTGCCGGGCATCGCGGCCTTCTCGGGCGACGCGGGGCTCGATCCCTTCCTGGCCCGGACCGACATCCTGGTCGCGCTCCTTCCGCTCACCCCGTCCACGCGCGGCATCCTCCATGGGGGCCTGTTCCGCAAGCTCGCGCGGGACGGGCGGCTCGGCGGCCCGATCCTGGTCAATGTCGGCCGCGGCGGCCTCCAGGTCGAGGGCGACATTGTGCAGGCGCTCGACGACGGCACGCTCGCGGCCGCGACGCTGGACGTGTTCGAGACGGAGCCGCTGCCGTCGTCCTCGCCCTTGTGGCGCCATCCGGCCGTGACCGTGACGCCGCACAATTCCGCGACCAGCGACCCTGACGCGATCGCGTCCGCCATCGCCCGGCACATCCGCCGCCACGAGGCGGGCGAGCCCTGGCGGGACGTGGTGGACCCGAACGTCGGGTACTAACCTTACCCCCGGACTCGCCCGCTCTCCCACTAAAGGCGTCTCGACAAGAGAGGGACCCGGGCGGTAGCTGCCCGGCACGGCAACAAACGACGAATATCCGGGAGGATACCCTTGCGACATCACCTGTCCGCGCTGGCCGGCGCACTTCTGGCCGCGACCGCGCTGAGCTTCTCCGCCCAGGCGGCCGATCCGATCAAGATCGGCGTGTCCGGTCCGTTCACCGGCGGCTCCTCCGCCATGGGCGTCGCCATGCGGGACGCGGTCCGCATCGCGGCGGACGAGATCAACAAGTCGGGCGGCGTGCTCGGCCGGCCCATCCAGCTCGTGGAGCGCGACGACGAGGCGAAGAACGAGGTCGGCGCCCAGGTCGCGCAGGAGCTGATCAGCAAGGAGAAGGTCGTCGCGACGCTCGGCTTCATCAATACCGGCGTGGCGCTCGCCGCCCAGCGCTTCTACCAGGAGGCCGAGATCCCGGTCTTCAACAACGTCGCCACCGGCACGGTGATCACCGAGCAGTTCAAGGAGCCGGATTACGACGCGAACTACGTCTTCCGTAACTCGGCCTACGACGTGCTCCAGGCCGGCATGATGGCGGACGAGGCCATGCGCCAGGGCCACAAGAAGATCGCCATCCTGGCAGACTCGACCAATTACGGCCAGCTCGGCCGCGAGGACATCGAGAAATACCTCGCGACCAAGAGCATGAAGGCGGTCGCGGTCGAGAAGTTCAACATCAAGGACGTCGACATGACGGCCCAGCTCCTGAAGGCGCGCGAGGCCGGGGCGGACGTGATCCTGGCTTATGGGATCGGGCCGGAACTCGCCCAGATCTCGAACGGCATGGCCAAGCTCGGCTGGAAGGTGCCGATGATCACCTCCTGGCCGTCCTCCATGCAGAGCTTCCTCGACATCTCCGGCAAGAACGGCGACGGCGTGATCATGCCGCAGACCTTCATCGAGGATGGCACCATGCCGAAGCGCAAGGCCTTCCTCGACACCTATTACAAGAGCTACGGGGTGAGCCGCATCCCGACGCCCGTCGCCGGCGCCCAGGGTTACGATTCGGTCTACCTCGTCGCGGCCGCGATCAAGCAGGCCGGCTCCACGGACGGCAAGAAGATCAGGGCGGCGCTCGAGAACCTGAACGAGAAGGTCGAGGGCGTGGTGACGACCTACGATCACCCGTTCACCGCCAAGGACCACAACGCGATCAGCCGCAACATGGTCGTCTTCGGCAAGGTCCAGGACGGGAAGATCATCTACGCCAACGAGGCGGACGCCAAGAAGGCCGGCGAGATCCGCATGAAGGAGAAGGCCTCGAACTGAGGCGGATCGTCCGCCCTCCCCCATGCGGGGAGGGTGGCC
>CALMTJ010000435.1:3932-6096 GCA_937872715.1 uncultured Methylobacteriaceae bacterium | reverse complement strand
GGGATGGGCGACGTGTCCGTGAGGGTCTCCGTCGACTGGGCGTCGCCCGACCCCGATACCGGAGCGGCCACGCGCCGGACGATCCGCCTCACCGATCTCGGCCCACTGGTTCGCGGGCAGGAGATCGCCCTCGACGTGGCCCGTCCGGGTCCGGAGGGCGGGCTGGTCTGGTGCAGCGCCGACCCGGAGGAGGCTGCGGCGGTCGGCCCGGAAGGGCGGTGCCGGCTGATCTTCCGCACGGCCGGACGCGACGACCAGCACTTCTACTTCGTGGCGGCGGGCGGCGCCGAAGCAGGCGCGGCTTTACTCGTCGGCGAGGACCGGTTCGGCTACAAGGATTGGTGGGAGGCGGAGGCGCCGCTCACCGTCCGGCCGCGCTGGCGAGGCCGGTAAGCCGAGCCCCGCTCCAGGCGCTCAGCGGCGGCGGAATATCGGGTGCTCCACCGCGTCGCCCGGCCTGATGCCGAGCCGCTTTGCCGTCCCGCCCGGTACTTCGAGCACGCCCAGGACCGGCTCGCCGGACGGGATCACCCGGGTGGAGAGCGGTTCGGTGTTCTCCGCGATCCGGGCCACCGTCCCGTCCGGCCGGATGAACAGCATGTCGAGCGGGATGTAGGTGTTCTGCATCCACATGGACACGGGTTCGACCCGCCCGAAATCGAACAGCATCCCGCGATCCGGCCCGAGCGAGCGGCGGCACATCAGCCCCCGGGCGCGCTCGGAATCGTTGTCGGCGAACTCGACCTGGAAGGCCTGCGGCCCGGAGCGGGTCACGACCGTGAGGGACTGGAGTTCCTGCGCGGCCGCGACCGTCGGCAACAGGAGGAGGACCAGGAGGGCGAGGCGCCGCAGCGGCGCCCGCCGGCGGGGCCGGCCGGCCGTCAATGGGAGGCCGGCAGGGCGCTGTCGGCGAGCCGCACCTCGGCCGCCATGGTCCCCTTGGAGCCGTCGCCGTAGCGCACGAACACCCGGTCGCCCGGCTTCAGCTCGGCGATTCCGTAACGGCGCAGGGTCTCCATGTGGACGAAGATGTCGGGCGTGCCGTCGCCCCGCGTCAGGAAGCCGAACCCGCGCAGGCGGTTGAACCATTTCACCGTCGCGCTCTCGAGGCCGCTCGTCGGCGTCACCAGCTCGTGGGTTCGGGCCATCGGCAGTTCGGACGGATGGATGGCGGTCGAATCGTCGAGCGACACCACCTTCAGCGCCTGCAGCCCGCGCGGCCTCCGGACGGCGTCGACGACGATGCGGGCGCCCTCGTGCGCCGCCTGGTAGCCGTCGCGGCGGAGGCAGGTCACGTGTAGCAGCACGTCCGGCAGCCCGTCATCCGGCACGATGAAGCCGAACCCCTTGGCGACGTCGAACCATTTGATGCGGCCGGAAACCTGAACGACCTCGAGCGGCGCCTCGTCGGCCGCCGGGCGGGCGTCGCGCGCCGCGAATCCTCCTGCAACCGCCCCCGGGTCAGGAGGGGAACCAAACTCGTCCGACATGCCGCACCGCCCGAATCACGCCGCTGATTCGCCGGATGAAGATAGCACCGGCTGCCGGGTGCGAAAGGCGTATGGCCGGCCGTCCACCGGAGGTTGCCGCCGCTCAATGCGTCGTCGCGAGCGGTCCCAGGATGGCGCCGATCTCGCCATGGATCACGAGGTCGGCCGCCTCGTCGAGCGGCGTCGGCTCTCGGTTCACGATCACGAGCCGGGCGCCGTTCCGCTTCGCCAGGACCGGGAAGCCGGCCGCGGGGTACACCGCGAGCGAGGAGCCGACCGTCAGGAACAGGTCGCAGCCGAGCGCCAGCTCCCGTGCGCGCCGCATGGCCTCGAGCGGCATCGCCTGGCCGAACGAGATCGTGGCGGATTTCACGTGGCCGCCACAGCTCAGGCATGACGGCGCCGGCGGGCCGGCCTCGAAGCGCCGGCGCACCTCCGCGAGGTCGTGCCGTTGCCCGCAATCGAGGCAGGCCGCATAGGTGCCGTTCCCGTGCAGCTCGACCACCGCCCGGTCAGGCAGGCCGGACGATTGGTGCAGCCCGTCGATGTTCTGGGTGATGATTCCGGGCGATTGCCCGCGCGCCACGAGCGCCGCGACGGCCCGGTGTCCGGGGCCGGGCTCGGCGCCCCGGTACATGTCGTCCATGGCGAACTTGCGCCGCCAGCCTTCCATG
>CALMTJ010000435.1:1179-3922 GCA_937872715.1 uncultured Methylobacteriaceae bacterium | reverse complement strand
CGAAATCGATCGGCCGGTTCTTGAGCCAGGGAGAACCGGGCGAGCGGAAATCCGGGACGCCGCTCTCCGTCGAGATGCCCGCTCCCGTGAAGGACACGACCGATCGTGCCCGCTCGACCAGGCGGAGAAGGGCGTCGGAGGCGTCGGATGTCGGCACGGCCACCATGATATAGGCGATGCCGGGCGGGACGCGAGGCTCGGCCCGGGCGCCGTCGCCGCACCGTGATCGGATCCGGGATGAGTCTTCTCAGCAACGCCGCGCTCGAAGGGTCGCCGGGCCGGCCGGCCCCTGGCCGGATCGGGGCGATCGACGTGGCGCGGGGCGTCGCGGTGGCCGCCATGGCGGTCTACCACCTCGCCTGGGACCTGTCCGAGTTCCAGCTGATCGCGACGGAGGTCACGGCGGAGCCGGGCTGGCGCGCCTTCGCCCGGGTCATCGCGTCGAGCTTCCTCCTGTTGGTCGGGGTGGGCCTCGCCCTCGCTCACCGGGGCGGCATTCGCTGGCGGCCGTTCCGGCGGCGGCTCGGGACGCTGGCCGGCGCGGCCGCGATCGTGACGGTCGCGACCTCCTTCCTGTTTCCGGAGAGCTACATCTTCTTCGGGATCCTGCACGCGATCGCGCTCGGCAGCCTCCTGGCGCTGCCGCTGACGCAGGCTCCGGCCGCCGCGGCGGCGCTGGCCGGGCTCGCCTTCGGGATCGCGCCGCTCGTCCTGACGCAGCCCGCCTTCGACGCGCCGCTCCTCGCCTTCCTGGGGCTCGGCGGCCGGGTGCCGGTCACCAACGATTGGGTGCCGGTTTTCCCCTGGATCGGGGCCGTGTTCGCCGGGATCGCGTTGGCGAAGCTCTGGCGCCGGCATGGCGGGATCGCCCCGGGCGGGGTCGAGGGCCGCCTCGGCCGCGCCCTGGCCTGGGCCGGGCGGCACAGCCTCGTCATCTACCTGCTCCACCAGCCGGTCCTCTACGGCGCGGTGGCGGCGGTCGCGTCCGTCACCGGCCCGAACCCGGCCGCGCAGGCCGCACCGTTCCTGCGCTCCTGCGCGGCGAGCTGCGAGATCCAGGGCCAGCCGGAGGCCGTCTGCCGGGCGACCTGCATCTGCACGGTCGACGAGCTGAGGCGCGGCCCGGTCTGGGCCAAGGTGGCCGGATCCGGCGGCCTTTCGCCGGAGGAGGGCCGCGAGCTCGGCCGGGTCGCGAACGCTTGCTTCGCGCGCTCCCGCTGACCTCCCGTCTGTCCGGCACGCCGCCCGCACCGGCCCTTAACCCGATCTTTGCCAGGCCCGGCCACCTTCCGGGCGCGGTGCCGGGCCGCGGGAGTTGGGTGTCCTCGCATGACGACGGGCCGGGCCGCCGCCGCCGAGATCCGCAAGATCGTGAAGGCGCAGCTCGACGATTGCGAGCGGGCCATCAAGGCCGGCACGCGCTCCATCGCGCTCTACGAGCTGGAAGATGCCTGCCGGCGGCTGAAGCAGATCGCCGACGTGCTGGACAAGGGCGTCGCCTGACCGCATCCCGGGACCCGGGCGGGAGAGGGGGCGCACATGGTCGGAGCTTTCGCGGTTCTTCTCCTCTGTCAGCTCGCCGGCGAGGGTCTCGTCCACCTGACGGGGGTGCCGGTCCCGGGGCCGGTGGTCGGGCTCCTGCTCCTGGCGCTCGGGCTCGGGCTCCGGGCGCACCGGCGCGGGCATGCCGGGAGGGAGGCGCTCGGCGACACGCCGGTCGGCCGGGCGGCGAACGGGCTCCTGTCGCACCTGTCCCTCCTGTTCGTGCCGGCGGCGGCCGGCATCGTGCAGCAGGGCGCGGCGCTGCAGCGGGACGGGCTCGCCATCGCGGCGGCGCTCGTCGGCTCGACCCTCCTGACGCTCGCCGTCACCGCGGCCGTGTTCTCGGCCGTGGCGCGGCTCGCCGCGCGGCAAGCGGACGACCGGCCGGAGGCCGGCCCGAAGGCGCAGCGATGAGCGGGCCTGGCGACCTCCTGGACCTCTGGGTCTACCTCTCCGGGGAGCCGCTCCTCTGGCTGTCGGTCACGGTCGCGGCCTATGCGGTCGCGGACCGCGTCTCGCTGGCCAGCGGCCGCCATCCCTTCGTCAACCCGGTCGTGGTCGCGGTGGCGCTGATCGCGCTCGTGCTCGTCGCGACGGGCACGCCCTACCGGGTGTATTTCACCGGCGCGCAGTTCGTGCATTTCCTGCTCGGGCCCGCCACGGTGGCGCTGGCCGTGCCGCTCGTCCGCAACCTCGGCGCCGTCACCCGCATGATCGTGCCGATGCTGGCCGCGCTCGCGGCGGGCGCGCTCACCGCCATCGCGTCCGCGGTCGTCATCGCGCGGCTGTTCGGCGCCTCGCCGGCCGTGGTCGCGAGCCTCGCCCCGAAATCGGTCACGACCGCCATCGCCATGGCGATCAGCCGGCAGATCGGTGGCGAGCCGTCGCTCACGGCCGTGACCGTGATCGCGACCGGCGTGATCGGGGCCGTGGCGGTCACGCCTCTCCTCGACCGGCTCGGTATCCGGTCGCGCGAGGCGCGGGGCTTCGCGGCCGGCCTCGCCGCGCACGGGATCGGCACCGCCCGGGCCTTCCAGGTCTCGGAGACGGCCGGGCTGTTCGCCGGCCTCGCCATGGCGCTGAACGCCGTCCTGACGGCCCTCCTCGTGCCCGCCGTGCTGGCGGTTTTCGGCCGCTGACGCCCGCCCTCTGACGCGTCCGGGCGGGAGCTGCTATATCCGGACCTTCAGGATCAGAGGCC
>CALMTJ010000435.1:0-1169 GCA_937872715.1 uncultured Methylobacteriaceae bacterium | reverse complement strand
CTCGACACCCACGATCACGCGCCGTTCGCGGCCGCTCCCCCGGCTCTTCCCGCCGCCGCCTCGGCCGGCCGGCCGTCGCTCGTCGGCGTCACGCGCACCGAGTTGAGGGACAAGCTCGTGGGTGCGGGCGTGCCGGAGCGCGAGGCCCGGATGCGCGTCTCGCAGATCTGGCACTGGCTCTACCATCGGGGCATCCGCGATTTCGACGAGATGACCAATGTCGGAAAGGCGCTCCGGGCGACGCTCGCGGCCTCCTTCACGCTCGACCGGCCGGCCGTCACGGCCGAGCAGGTCTCGGTCGACGGCACGCGCAAATGGCTGCTCCGCATGCCGTCGACGGGCGCGCACGACAGAGGCGCGGAGATCGAATGCGTCTACATCCCGGACGACGACCGCGGCACGCTCTGCGTGTCGTCGCAGGTCGGCTGCACGCTCACCTGTTCGTTCTGCCACACGGGGACGCAGCGGCTCGTCCGCAACCTCTCGTCCGCGGAGATCGCCGCGCAGCTCGTCGTGGCGCGCGATCGCCTCGGCGACTGGCCGACGCTCGGCGACCGCGAGACCGCCATCCTGCCGGATGGCGGCCGGCTCGTGACCAACATCGTGTTCATGGGCATGGGCGAGCCGCTCTACAACCTGGAGAACGTGATCGCGGCCGTCGACACCATGAGCGACGGGGAGGGCCTCGCCCTCTCCCGGCGGCGCATCACGGTCTCGACGTCGGGCGTCGTGCCGCGGATGCCGGAGCTCGGCGAGCGGGCCGCCGCCATGCTGGCGATCTCGCTCCACGCCGTGCGGGACGATCTCCGCGACACGCTCGTGCCGCTGAACCGCAAATACCCGATCGCCGCGCTTCTCCAGGCCTGCCGCGACTATCCGGGCGCCTCCAACGCCCGCCGCATCACCTTCGAATACGTCATGCTGAAAGGCGTGAACGACACGGACGCGGATGCGCGCGAGCTGGTGCGGCTGCTCCGCGGCATCCCGGCCAAGATCAACCTGATCCCGTTCAATCCCTGGCCGGGCACGTCCTTCGAATGCTCGGACTGGAGCCGCATCGAGCGCTTCTCCGACATCGTGTTCCGGGCCGGCTACGCGTCCCCGGTACGGACCCCGCGCGGCCGCGACATCCTGGCGGCCTGCGGCCAGCTGAAGAGCGAGACGGAGAA
>CALMTJ010000434.1:1748-2150 GCA_937872715.1 uncultured Methylobacteriaceae bacterium | reverse complement strand
GCGCCAACGCGCACCGGGGGGGGGGTCGGGACGCGCCCGGCTCGACCGTTACGCCGGCCTCGGCCCGCCCCCCACCCGGCTCGGCTTCGCCGAGTCCGCCCTCCCCGCAAGGGGGAGGGATTACGGAGCGCTGACCCGTGCTTCCCTATATCGGCCGGCGGGTTCTCGCCACGATCCCGGTCATGGCGATCGTGGCGCTCTTCGTGTTCAGCTTGCTCTACATCGCGCCCGGCGATCCGGCCGCGATCATCGCCGGGGACCAGGCGACCCCGGCCGATATCGAGCGCATCCGGGTGAATCTCGGCCTCGAACGCCCCTTCCTGGTCCGGTTCGGGGAATGGACCTGGCAGATCCTGCACGGCGATCTCGGCATCTCGATCTTCACCAATCTTCCGGTGACGC
>CALMTJ010000434.1:0-1738 GCA_937872715.1 uncultured Methylobacteriaceae bacterium | reverse complement strand
AGCCCACGCTGTCCCTGATGCTCGTGACCCTCGTCTTCGCGATCCTGATCGCGGTGCCCATGGGCGTGGTGGCGGCCTGGAAGGCGGGCTCCTGGATCGACCGGCTGGTCATGGCCCTCGCGGTGTTCGGCTTCTCCGTCCCGGTCTTCGTCGTCGGCTACCTCCTCGCCTACGTCTTCGCGCTCGAGCTCGAATGGCTCCCGGTCCAGGGCTACCGGCCGCTGTCGGACGGCTTTCGGCCGTGGTTCACGAACCTGATCCTCCCGGCGATCTCCCTCGGGCTGATCTACATCGCGCTGATCGCCCGCATCACCCGCGCCACCATGATGGAGGTGCTGTCGCAGGACTACATCAAGACGGCTCGCGCCAAGGGGCTCGGGCAGAACGCCATCCTGTTCATCCACGCGCTGAAGAACGCCGCCGTGCCCATCGTGACCGTGATCGGGCTCGGCATCGCGCTCCTCATCGGGGGCGCCGTGGTGACGGAGAGCGTCTTCGTCATACCGGGCCTCGGCCGGCTCACTGTCGATGCCATCCTGCGGCGCGACTACCCGGTCATCCAGGGCATCGTGCTGCTCTTCTCCTTCACCTACGAGCTCGTGAATCTCGGCGTGGACCTCGTCTACACGCGCGTCGACCCGAGGATCCGGCATTGAGCGGCGACGAACCTCATCTCGCGGCACCTCATCCTGAGGTGCCCCGCACAGCGGGGCCTCGAAGGACGCAGGACGGTAGTGCGTGCTTCGAGGCTCGCCCACCCGCTTCGCGGGACCGGCGAGCACCTCAGCATGAGGACGGGCGGTGCTCGCCGCGGAGTAGCCATTCATGAGCGCCCTCCTCCTCGACCGGGAGATCGCCCCGGAACCGGAGAGCGTCGCGGCGGCGCCCGCGATGGGTGACATCCTGCCGCCGGTCCGGCGCCGGCGAGGGCTCCTCGGCTTCGCCTTCCGGCACCCGACGATCGCGGTCGGCGGCCTCCTCCTCCTCGTGATGCTGGTTCTCGCGGTCGCGGCCCCCCTCTTCACGACGAGCGACCCGACCGCGCTCGCACCGTCGCGCCGCACGCGCGCGCCGTCCGGCACCTATTGGTTCGGGACGGACATGCTCGGACGCGACATCTATTCCCGCGTGCTCTACGGCGCGCGCGTGTCGCTGATCGTCGGCTTCGCCGTAGCGGTGCTGGCCTCGGCGGTAGGGCTCGCGATCGGGCTCGTCTCCGGCTTCGTCCGCTGGACGGACACGGTGATCATGCGGGTCATGGACGGGCTCATGTCCATCCCGCCGATCCTGCTCGCCGTGGCGCTGATGGCGCTCACCCGCGGCTCGGTCGGCAACGTGATCCTGGCGATCACGATCGCCGAGATCCCCCGCGTGTCGCGGCTCGTGCGGGGCGTCGTGCTGTCGCTCCGCGAGCAGCCCTACGTGGACGGCGCGGTCGCGTCCGGCACGCGGGTGCCGATGATCATCTGGCGCCACATCCTGCCGAACACGCTGGCGCCGCTCACCGTGCAGGCGACCTATATCTGCGCCTCCGCCATGATCACGGAAGCCATCCTGTCCTTCATCGGCGCCGGCACCCCGCCCATCATCCCGTCCTGGGGGAACATCATGGCGGACGGGCGCGCCCTCTGGCAGGTCAAGCCCTACATCGTGTTCTTCCCGGCGATCTTCCTGTCCCTGACCGTGCTGGCCGTGAATCTCCTCGGCGACGGCCTGCGCGACGCGCTCGATCCCCGCA
>CALMTJ010000433.1 GCA_937872715.1 uncultured Methylobacteriaceae bacterium | reverse complement strand
GACGTAATCCGTCGACAGGTGGATCAGCGGGATGCCGTCCCGCCCGGTGATCTCGGCCATGATCGCGGGCGCCAGCGCGTTGGCGCGCCACGCCGCCTCGACCTCGCGCTCGGCCCTGTCCACGGCCGTGTAGGCGCCGGCCGAGATCACGGCGCCGTAGCGCCCGCCGCCCAGGACGCGCCTCACGGAGGCCGGGTCGGCGAGGTCGAGCTCGGCCCGGGGCGGCGCGTCGAGCCGAACGCCGTCCGGCCAGGGCAGGGCCCGGAGGGCCGTGCCGACCTGACCGGTGCCGCCCGTCAGCAGGATGTCCATCGGCGCGATCGCGGTCACCGGGCGAGGCCGAGCCGCTCGCCGCCGTAGCGGGCGGCGGCGGCGCGCCACCAATCCTCGTTCGCGAGGAACCACGCGACCGTCCGGCGAAGCCCCGTCTCGAAGCTCTCCAGCGGCTGCCAGCCGAGCTCGCGGGCGAGCTTTCCGGCATCCACCGCGTAGCGGAGGTCGTGGCCGGGCCGGTCCGGCACGAAGCCGATCTGCGTGGTGTAGCTCCGCCCGTCCGGACGCGGCCGGAGCTCGTCCAGGAGGCCGCAGATGGCGGTCACGACCGCGAGGTTGGTGCGCTCGGCGCCGCCGCCGACGCAATAGGTCTCGCCGGGGCGCCCGGCCTCGAAGATGCGCCGCAGCGCCCGGACATGGTCGTCGACGAAGAGCCAGTCGCGGACATGCTGCCCCCGCCCGTAGACGGGCACCATCCCGCCGGCGAGCGCCTTCGCGATCGCGAGCGGGATCAGCTTCTCCGGGAAATGGAACGGGCCGTAATTGTTGGAAGAGTTGCTGACGAGGACCGGCATCCCGTAGGTGTGGCCCCACGCGCGGACCAGGTGGTCGGCGGCCGCCTTGGTGGCCGAATAGGGCGAGCGCGGGTCGTAGGCCGTGTCCTCAGCGAAACGCCCGTTCGGGCCGAGCGAGCCGAACACCTCGTCCGTGGACACGTGGTGGAACCGGAAGGCGCGGCGCCGCTCCTCCGGGAGCGCGTCGAGATGGCGGGCCGTCTCCCGGAGCAGACGCAGGGTCCCGACCACGTTCGTCTCGACGAACCGCTCCGGCCCGTCGATGGAGCGGTCGACATGGGTCTCGGCCGCGAGATGCACCACGATCTCCGGATCGAAGCCGGCCAACGCTTCCCGCACCGCCTCCGCGTCGCAGATGTCGGCCTGGACGAAGTGGTAGCGGGGGTGCCCGGCGACGCCCGCCACCGTCGTCGGCGAGCCCGCATAGGTGAGCTTGTCGAGGTTCAGGACGGCGTGGTCGCTCTCGGCGACGAGGTGGCGCACGAGCGCCGAGCCGATGAACCCGGCCCCGCCGGTGACGAGCACCCGCATGCTCAGCCGAGCTCCGCCGGCATGGGTTCGCCGTCATACGGGAAGGGGCTGTCGAAATCGGCGAGGAAGCCGAGGGAACGGTCGCGGGCCGAGACGACGAGATCGGCGCTCGGCCAGGGCCAGGCGATGGCGAGGTCGGGATCGTCGAACCTGATCCCGCCCTCGCTCTCCGGCCGGTAGGCCGCCGAGACCTTGTAGGCGACCTCCGTGTCCGGCTCGAGCGTCAGGAAGCCGTGCGCGAACCCGGCCGGGACGTAGAGCCCGTCGCCCGCCTCGCCCGAGAGCTCGACCGCGAGGGTCCGGCCGAAGGTCGGCGAGCCGGCCCGGAGGTCCGCGATCACGTCGATGAGGCGGCCGCGCCCGCAGCGCACCAGCTTCGCCTGACCGTGCGGCGGGAGCTGGAAATGGAGGCCCCGCAAGGTCCCGGCGAGCCGGGACAGGGAGTGGTTGTCCTGCACGAACACGTC
>CALMTJ010000432.1 GCA_937872715.1 uncultured Methylobacteriaceae bacterium | reverse complement strand
GCCCCGCGGGCAGCGTCACCGGCTCCATCGTGGACGCCGCCCCGTCGCGGAAGGTGGCGAGCGCGCCCCGGCTCGCGACGCCGTCGCCGCGTCTGACGGGCCGCTGGGCTCCGGCCGCCGAGGCCTGCGCGGCCGACGAGAGGAGGTCGAGCTACATCCCGCTCACCATCGATGCCAGAGGCGCCAAGGCCGGGGACGCGACGTGCCGGTTCGGCGCCCTGAAGCCCTCGGGGGAGCGAAGCTGGAACGTGGCGGCCTCCTGCTCGAGCGGCGCGGAGCGGTGGACATCGGACGTGAAGCTCACGCTCGTCGGCCGGAAGCTCACCTGGAAGAGCGCCCGCGGAACGCAGACCTACCTGCGCTGCGGCTGAGACGGCGGTCCTGCGGGAGCTCCCGGCCTATTGGGCGAGGACGAGCGCCCAGTAATGGCCGTAGCCCTCCCCGGGCGAATCGGCCCGCGCGAGGCCGATCCGCCGTGCCTGCGGCATGAGGAGGTTCTCGTTGTGGCCGGGAGAAGCCTTCCAGCGGCGGATCGCGCCGTCCACGCTGTCCGACCCGGCGGACAGGTTCTCGGCCGAGTAGCCGCCGATCCGGAAACTGTCCATGCGGCTGGAGAAGGCGCCGTGCGAGAGCCTGCCGGCCTCCGCAACGGCGCGGGCCTGGTACTCGGCCGCGCCGTTCAGCGCGTTGTCCGCGGAGACCGGTCCGAGCCCGTGCTCGACCCGGTAGCGGGAGATCGCGAGCGCGGCCGTCGCGGCGTCCCGGGTCGAGGTCGTCACCTTCTCGGCCGGGATCACGCGCGCGAGGTCGTCGCCGGCGCATTGCGCCAGGAGGGGCGCCATCGCCAGCGCGAGGACCTTCAAACCGTGCCGCACGATGTTCCTCCCCAACCGAGCCGCCACCCCGCCACCGTATCCAGCCCGGGCCTAAGGCATCGTTATCGGGCGGCCGAGGCCTTGGCGTAGACCGTCGGGTCGAACAGCCCCTCGACGGGAGGGGCGAACGGGAAGTCGCCGATTTCGGCCTCGAAGGCGAGGCTGGCCCGCGTCGCGTCCACGATCAGGCCCGGGTCGATCACGAAGGTGATCGCGGGCGAGCGGAGCGCGCGGGCGAAGACGGACGTGTCGACGATGCCCCCGGACAGGATCGCCGCG
>CALMTJ010000431.1:6034-7026 GCA_937872715.1 uncultured Methylobacteriaceae bacterium | reverse complement strand
CCATGCCGATGAACAGCGCGATGGCGAGCTGGACCGTGTACGAATCCGCCGCCACGAAGCCGACCGCGATGGCGGCGAGCGCCCCCGCGACCCCCGCCATCGCGGCGCTCACGCCGAAGGCGAGCGTCTTGTAGGTCGCGAGATCCACGCCCATCGCGGCGGCCGCGATGGGGTTGTCCCGCAGCGCCATCAGGGCGCGGCCGGACCGCGACCGGACGACGTTGACGACGAACCCGTAGGCGAGCGCTCCGACGGCGAGCGTCACGTAGAAGAGCCAGCGATCCTGGTCGATCGGCACGAAGCCCGGCGCGTCGGGCTTCGTCACGATGAGGCCCTGCGCGCCGCCCGTCCAACGTTCGAGGACGCTGAGCTTGATGAGCTGCGGCGTCGCGACCGCGAGCGCGAAGGTCGCGAGCGCGAGATAGACCCCCGACAGACGCAGAACCGGCACGCCGATCAGGCAGCCGACGAGGAAGGAGACGAGGGCGGCGGCCGGGATTGTCGCGAGGTAGCTGATCCCGGCGCTCTCGATCAGGATGGCGGCCGTGTACGCGCCCAGAGCGAAGAAGGCGTTGTGCCCGAGCGAGAACTGCCCGGAGACGCCCGTGAGCAGGTTCAGCGACAGGATGGCGATCGCGTAGATCATGATCTGCGTGAGCTGGAAGACGACGTAGCTCTTGAGCACGATCGGCGCCGTCGCGAGGGCGACGAGGCAGACGGTCGCGGCTGCGTTCGGGAACGTCAGACGGTCGCGCCATCCCGGCCGCGGGCATAGTTCCGGCCGGGATCCCGCCGTCCGGGTCGAGGACGGGGCGTCGTTCGTCTCGGGGGCGGTCGGCATGTCAGACCCTCTGCAGCGTGGCCCGCCCGAACAGCCCGCCGGGCTTCAGCGTCAGCACCGCGATGATGAGCGCCAGCGCGATGGAGAGCTTCAGCTCGTTGCCGACGCCCGGGACGTAGGTGCCGGCGAGGTTCTCGACGACCCCGACGAG
>CALMTJ010000431.1:0-6024 GCA_937872715.1 uncultured Methylobacteriaceae bacterium | reverse complement strand
GATCAGGACGCCGCCCATCATGTTCGGCTCGAGGAAGACGACGGGCGCGACCATGATTCCGGCGACCGCCCCGATCGTGCTGGCGAGGCCCCAGCCGAGCGCGATCGTCCAGCCGACATTTATCCCGACGAGGCGCGCCTCCTCGGGCAGGACGGCCGCGGCCCGCATCGCGAGGCCGGTGCGCGTGAAGCGGAAGAAGCCGAACA
Source organism: uncultured Methylobacteriaceae bacterium (assembly GCA_937872715.1). Lineage (GTDB taxonomy): Bacteria > Pseudomonadota > Alphaproteobacteria > Rhizobiales > Beijerinckiaceae > Enterovirga. Next base: position 5,818 of record CALMTJ010000431.1, on the reverse strand, counting down.
GGAGGATCAGCATCAGCGCGGCGACTGTCATCATCCCGACCTGGTGCGAGCTGACGAGCGGGCTGCCGCCGAACGGGGAGGACCCGAAAGGGGAGGGGAACGGCCGGATGTCGAACCCCCAGACCAGGCCCGCCACGCTGTTCAGGATCGAGTACAGCGCGACGAAGCCCGCGAGCTTCACCATCACGGGCGAGCGGTTCAGCGGGCGGAAGAGAAGCCATTCCGTCGCGATGCCGCCGAGCAGGGACAGCGCGACCGCGACGGCGAAGGCGGCCCAGTAGGGGAGGCGCCACTGCATCAGCTGCCAAGCGAGGTAGGTCGACACCATCGCCATCTCGCCCTGGGCGAAGTTCACGTGGCCGATCGCCCCGTAGATCATGACGACGGACAGGGCGACGCAGGCGTAGATTGCGCCCGTGGCGAGGCCGGCGAGGATCTGGCTTGTCAGGAGTTCCATGTTCCACCGACCCTCAATGGCCGAGATAGGAGCGGCGCACGTCGTCGCTCGCGGCGATCTCGGCCGCCGGGCCCGCCATGACGATCCGTCCGGTCTCGATGACGTAGGCGCGGTCGGCGACCTTCAGGGCGATCTGCGCGTTCTGCTCGACGACGAGAACCGTCACGCCCTCCGCCCGATTGATCTCCTCCAGCCGATCGAACGTCTCGCGGACGACGAGCGGGGCCAGGCCGAAGGAGGGCTCGTCCAGCAGCAGCAGCCGGGGCCGCAGCATCATGGACCGGGCGAGCGCCAGCATCTGCTGCTGGCCGCCGGACAGGAGCCCGGCCTGCTGCCCGCGGCGCTCCTTAAGGATGGGGAAGTGCTCGAAGGCGCGCGCGATGTCGGCGTCGACCTCGCGCCGGCTCCGGCGGGTGATCGCGCCGAGCTGCAGGTTCTCCTCGACGCTGAGATGGCCGAAGGTCCCGCGCCCTTGCGGGACATGGGCGATCCCGCGGCGCGCCACGCCTTCCGTCGCGAGGCCGTTCAGCGCCCGCCCGTCGAACTCGATCGTGCCCGTCACCCGCACCATGTTGCAGATCGCCCGCAGCGTCGTGGTCTTGCCGGCGCCGTTGCTGCCGAGCAGTGCCGTGATGCTGCCGGCCTCGAGCTCAAGGTCGACGCCGTGGAGCGCCTGGAGCGGTCCGTAGAAGGCCCGCACGTTCCGCAGCGCGAGGAGGCTCACGGTTCGCTGCTCCCGAGATAGGCCGCGATCACCGCGGGGTCGGCCTGGATGGCCGACGGCGATCCCTCGGCGAGCTTGCGGCCGAAATTGAGCACCACGACGTGGTCCGCGATCGACATGACGAGGCCCATGTGATGCTCGACGAGGAGCACCGGTATCCCGCGCTCGTCGCGCACGCGCCGTATGACCCGCCCGAGCTCGTGGACCTCGTCATGGTTGAGGCCGCCCGCCGGCTCGTCGAGGAGGAGCAGGGCCGGCCTGCTCGCAAGGGCGCGCGCGAGCTCGACCCTCTTCTGGGTGCCGAAGGGCAGCCCGGACACGACGGCATCGGCGAGACGGGCGAGGTCCAGGAATGACAGGATCTCGTCCGCCTCCAAGGCGAGCTCCCGTTCGCGGCGCCTCGCTCCCGCCAGCCGAAGGCCGTCTCTCAGCACGTCGCCGCGGGAATGGGCATGGCCTCCGATCAGGACGTTGTCCCGCACGGTGAGCGAGGGGAACAGCGCGACGTTCTGGAACGTGCGGCCGATCCCGATCTTCGGCATGCGATGCGGGGGCGAGCCCAGGATGCTCCTGCCATTGACCCGGATGTCGCCCGCGTTCGGCCGGTACAGGCAGCTGAGGCAGTTGAACAGGGTCGTCTTGCCGGCCCCGTTCGGTCCGATCAGGCCGACGACCTGGCCGGCTTCCATCGAGAACGAGACGCGGTCGAGCGCCTGGATGCCGCCAAACGCCAGGCTGACGTCGCGAACGCCGAGCAGCGGCTCCACCCCATCACCCGTCATGGCGGCCTCTCAAGGGCGGAGCCCCGCCCGACGGCCGGCCTCCCCAGGCGGGGCCCTGCGGGGAGGCCGGCGCCAGCCGGCATGGGCGGCGGGGCTCCATCGCGAGGTCCGTTTCGAACAACGCCGTCAGTCCGCCAGGACCACCCAGCGCGACCCCTTGAAGACCTCCTTCCTGAGGCCGCCGATGGGGCTGTAGTTCTCAGGCGTCGTCTTGAAGCGAACGCCCGGCAGGAACATGGACGGGGCGAAATCGAGGTTTCGGGCCTTGTCGAGGATGTTCTCGCGGCTGAGGTCGTCGCCGGCCCGCTTCAGGATCTCGACGAGCACCTCCCCGGCCACGAAAGCACCGACGCAGAGAACGTCCGACTTGTTGGCCGAAGGGAGGTACTTGTTCATGAAGTCGACATACGCCTTCATGCCCGGGTCGCTCGCCCATTCCGGGTCGTCCACGTCCTTCTCGTAGGCCGACGAGATCAGGCCCTGGGCGGTCTCGAGACCAGCCGGAATCAGCACGGAGGCGAGGCTGGCCGCCGGCACGCTGACATAGGTCCGGGGCCGCCAGTTCAGCTCTTGCTTCTTGCGCAGGATCTGGGCTGAGAATTTCGGCGTCGCGTGGTAGAAGAAGACGTCCGCGCCCGACGCCGCGAGCGACACGATCTGCGAATCCACCGTCGGATCGGAGGTCTCGTATTTCAGCTCGGCGACGATCTGCTTGGCGCGATCGCCGAGCCGCGCCTTGAAGCCGTTCACGTAGTCGCGGCCGGAATCATCGTTCGGAGCCAGCAACGCTATCTTGGCGCCGGGAACGTTCTCCATCACGTCGGCCGCATAGATGGCGGCCTCGTCGCGGCCGTTCAGGATGCCCGGGATCGTCCAGGGAAAGCGGGCAGGGTCCGCCAGCGTCGACGAGCTCGTCATGACGAAGAGCTGCGGCACCTTGCGGTCGTTCAGGTATTTGCGCGTCGCGAGGTTCGTCGGCGTCCCGATCGGCGCGAAGATGAAGGCGACGCCGTCCTGCTCGACGAGCTTGCGGGTCTGTTCCAGGATCTTCGGCGGGGAATAGGCGTCGTCCAGGCTGACGAGGTTGATCTTGCGTCCGTTGATCCCGCCGCCGTCGTTGATCATCTGGACATAGGCGGCCTCGACCTTGCCCATGATGCCGTAGGCCGACGCGGGACCGCTATACGGCTTGGTCTGGCCGATCTTGATCTCGGTCGCCGTGATCCCGGGCGCCTGCTCCGCCTGGGCGCACGGGGCCAGCAGGCTCAAGCCGGTAATGAGCGCGGAGCGCAGAAGTGTGGACATGGTTCCCTCCCTTTTGTCTCGCGACCGAACGGCGTCGGCCTTGACCCTCGTTTCACGTCGTCCCGCGTCAGCGTCGGCCGACGATCGAGCTCCTCAGCACCCCAGGATGTCTCTCGCCTCCTCCGGCGAGGCCACGGCGGCCCCGCATTCACGGATGATCCTCGCGGCCTCCGCCACGACGGCCGCGTTCGTGGGACGGCCGAGTTCCGGGTAGGGATGGTCGCCGAGCCCGAGGCTCACATGCCCGCCGGCCGCGACGATATGCGGGATCAGGGGCAGGAGGCTGCCGCCGAACAGGGTGACGGTCCAGACGACGGGATGCCGGCGCGGAAGGAAGGGCAGAAAGGCGTCCAGGCCGGCCTTGCTGCCCGGGTGGGCGGCCAGGACCTCGCCCTCCGTGAGGAGGAGCGACAGGAACAAGGGCGGGGACAGGTATCCGGCGGCCGCGAAGGCATCGATCGCCCGGAGCGAGGGAATGCCGTAGACCTGCCCGTAAGGCTTGATGCTCCGCTCCCGCGCGGTTTCGGCGAAGTACCGGAGCGTTCCCGTCGTGTTCAGGTAGACAGATTCGTCGCTGCGGAACGCCTTCGCCGACGCGTCGAACCTGTCGACATTGGTCGACGCCATGTCGAGCGGCACGATGTCCGGCGTGAGCCCGTCCTCGGCGAGGCGCAGGATGTGGCGGAACCGCTCGCGTGGATCGCTGCTCCCGGAATACATGCCGAGCGTCGGGTGAACCAGGATTTCGGATGCGCCGGCGATGCCGCGGACCACGTCCCGGTAGGCGTCGTAATCGTGAGCGGCGCCGCCGTCGTTCGCCCGCGCGTGGAAATGGGCGATGGAGGCGCCGGCCGCCGCGCACTCGCCCACGTCGGAGGCGATCTCCGCGGCTGTCCAGGGCACGTTCGGGTTCGGCGCGCGGCCTGCATATTCATTGACGCGCGCCTCGATGACGACTTTGCGAGACAAGGCAGGCATTCGTGACCTCCCGCGGGATCTCCGGTTACGCGGCCCGCTCAAGGACGTGGATCACGCAAGCCGATCCGGTGCCCGGGCCGCCGCCGCAGACGTGGGTCAGCCCGAGGCGCGCGCCGTCGACCTGCCGCTGGCCCACCTCCCCGCGCAGGTGCAGCGCGACCTCGTAGAGGTTCGCGATCCCGGTCGCGCCGAGCGGATGTCCCTTCGACAGGAGCCCTCCCGACACGTTGACCGGGATGCGTCCGCCGAGCCCGGTCTCCCCGCTGTCGATCAGCGCGCCCGCCCCGCCCGGCCGGCACAGGCGGAGGTTCTCGTAATGGACGATCTCCGCGGTCGCGAAGCAATCGTGCAGCTCGACGAGGTCGAGGTCCTCCGGTCCGATCCCGGCGCGCTCGAAGGCGGCATCCGCCACGTTGCGGGTCACGGCGTTGAAATCCGTGAGCGCCGTCTCCCTCGCGGTGAACGGGTTCGTGCCCGCCTCGGACGCGCGCACGCGCACCGCCCGGTCCATCAGGCCGAGCCGCCTCGCTGTCGCCTCCGACGCGATCACGGCCGCTGCCGCCCCGTCCACGTTGATCGAGCACATCAGCTTGGTCAGCGGATAGGAGATCATCTCGGCCTCCATCACCTCGGCGAGCGGGGTCTCCCGCCGGCTGATCGCCTTGGGGTTCATCGTGGAATGGTGGGGGTTCTTCACCGCGACCTTCGCGAACTGCTCGAACGTCGTGCCGTATTCGCGGGCATGCGCCATGCCGATCTGCGCGAACATGGCGGGCGTGGTGCCCGATCCCAGCACCCCTTCCTCGACGAAGCCATCCGTGCGCCCTGAGCCGCCCAGAAGTCCCTTGCCCATCTGCTCGACGCCGACCGCCAGCACGAGGTCGTAGAGGCCCGACTTCACCGCGATGTAGCCTTCGCGGAACGCCGAGGCGCCGGTCGCGCAGGCATTGGCGGTGTTGGAGACCGGGATCCCCGTCTGGCCGATCTCGCGCAGGATGCGCTGGCCCACCATGGAGCTCGCGCGCAGCAGGTTGCCGCAGAACATCGCCTGGATCTGGCCGATCGACACGTCGGCATCGTCGAGCGCGAGCAGCGCGGCCTTCGCGCCGAGCGACGGGAGGGACGTCTCGGGGAAGCGGCCGAAGGGGATCATGTCGATCCCGACGATGTAGATGTCGGACATGGATCACTCCCCCGATGGCACGAAGTAGTAGGACGCGAACGGACGCCCGTCCGGGGACCTCTGGCCGGTGTCCCGGTAGACGACGTCGACCCTCATCCCGTGCGGCACGCCCGAGGGCTCCGGCGGGACGTCGAGGAGGACGCCCGGGATGCTGCCGCCGCCGTCCAGGTCGACGACCCCCGTCACGAAGGGCGTCCGGATCCCGGGGAAGCTGCGGGACACGATCGTGTAGGTGAACAGCTCGCCCCGCTCGGCGAGCGTGACCGGCCTCAGCGCGGTCCGGGAGCCGCACGACGCGCAGGCGATCCGCTCGCCGGCCAGCATCGCGCCGCAGGCGTCGCAGCGCGTGCCGACCAGGAAGGGCCGCCCGCCCTCGATCCGCATGAGGC
>CALMTJ010000430.1:15924-16570 GCA_937872715.1 uncultured Methylobacteriaceae bacterium | reverse complement strand
CGGCCCCGCTCCTGGCTGAAGCCCCAGGACCTCGTGAGCTTCCTTCTCCGTCATCGGGCCGCGCTGCGGATCGGGCCGCCGCCCGCCGTCCGGATCTCGCTCAGCGTGTTCACGCCATCCGGCAAACCTGCGGTCCAGATAGGCTTCGAGCAGCCGCGTTCCCTCGACATCGCGAGCTGAGCAGTCTCGCCGGAGCGCGAGGAGGCCCGGGAGATCGAAGCTGCCGAGCGGGCGGCCCGCCTGCGGGCCGGCGCTCACCGTACCGGCCATCTCGCCCGAGCCCCGATCGAGCTCCACCTCTATCGTGGCGGAGCGGCCCCGCGACCACGACCCGCCCGCCGCCCGGGCGGAGAACCCTGCGGGCAGGTAGCGAGCCATCCAGCCGGGCGGCGCCATGTCGAGCCGGCCGCGGGCGCCGAGCAGGGCCGCCACGGCGAGGGCGACGATGCCGCCGGCCATCTTCGTCAGGCGGGCCAGCGCCTTCGGATCGGCCCGGCCGAACGTCTTCAACGCCCACCAGAGAAGCGCCGCGATCGCGATACCGAGAAGAGCGCTCACGGGGTGGCGGCCGCCGAGCCCTCGATCGCGGGTCCGCTTCGGCGAGGCCCTGTGGGCTGGTTCCGTCCGTCATCCATGGAGGGAGAAT
>CALMTJ010000430.1:12932-15914 GCA_937872715.1 uncultured Methylobacteriaceae bacterium | reverse complement strand
CAACAGCCGTCAGCGCCGGCGGACGTCGCCCTCGAACCGGACGCTCCCGTCGACCTTCACCTCCGCGCCGTTGCCGAGGTCGATGAAACCCGGGGTCCGGCCCGCCCGGACCCGGTCCGGCTCGTAGGGCCGGAGGCGCTCGATCGGGCGGCAAGGCGGCGCTCGCGAGCCAGCCCGCGCAGACTGGCCCGCCTCCCGGCACTCCTCCGCCAGGGCCGGAGCGATCGCGCATAGATGGAGGAGGAGCACGGCCGGGAGACTGTTCTTGATGGACATCGCAAGTCCTCTCCCCCTCATCCCGGACAGCTTTACGCGAGGCGATATCCGTCCGTCACTGCGAGCGGAGCGAAGCAGACCAGCCGGCACCGCGTTGGCCCTGGGTTGCTTCGTCGGCGACGCCGCCTCGCAAAGACGGCCTTCGATCCGATCGCGCAAAGGTCCCGACCAAGAGAGCAGGGAGCGGGTCACAGGAGGCCGAGCGCGACGAGCTCGCGGCGCAGCGGCTCGGGCATGCTGCCGATCTCGTCCGCCTCCGGCCCGCCGAGATCGGACGGAGCATCGCCGGCCTCGAGGTAGCGCCAGCCCTGGAACGGCCGGCACGGACGTGCCCTGATCGGGGTCACCTCCGGGTGGAGGACGAGATGGCAGCGCCCGACGCCCTCCCCGTCCGTGAACGGCCGCACGCCGAGGAGGCGCTGGCGGCAGGCGAGCTGGCCCTTGATCACCCAATAGAGCGAGCCGCCGTCGAGGAGATCCGCGTGCCGCTTCGGGACCATGCGGGTCGTGTGGACGTGCTCGAAGGCGGAGACCTTCGACACCCGGCGCTTCTCGGCGATCCACGCCTCCAGGTCCGAGATCGTCTCGCAGCCGACGCAGAGCTTGATGAGATGCAGGGTCACGGCCCCCATCTACCTCCCTGCCACGGTGCGATGGAGGCGGGCGCGTCGCCGCATCCCGCCTCTCCTGTGGACAAGCTACTCCCCGACCGGCGCGAGCGTGATCAGGCGCGCCCCTTCCGCCACCTGCGCGCCCGCCTCGGCCAGGATCTCCGCAACTTCCCCGTCGCGGGGGGCGACGAGGCCGTGCTCCATCTTCATGGCCTCCACGATCGCGAGACGCTGACCCTTCTCGACCCTGTCGCCGGGGGCGACGAACACCGCCACCAGCTTGCCGTGCATGGGAGCCGCTATCGAATCGCCGGCATCGAGGTGTTCGAGGTCGATCGCGAAGGGGTCGAAAGGCGCGACGAGCGTCTGCCGGCCGGCTTCCAGCACGAAGAACCCGTCCGGACCGGGCGCGAAGACGGCGTCCCGGCCCAGCTCGGCCCGGTCCGAGAAGCGGGCGCGCGCCGATTCGTAGGCGATCTCCAACTTGCCGTCCGGCCAGGAGAGACCGACATCGCTCCGCGTCCCGTCCACCAGGATCGGCAGGATCTGCTCGCGGGAGCCGACGATCTGAAACGCGTCCGTCGCGTCCCATGGGGATGCCGGCCAGCCATGCGGCGGCGGAGCGCGACCCTCGGCGTCCAGCAGCTTCATCGCGCCGAGCGTCACGGCCCGTTCCGTCGTGCCCCGGGGCGCGGTCGAGAGGGCCTTGAGGTTCTGGTCGATGAAGCCGGTATCGAATCGCCCGGCGCGGAAATCCGGCGCGAGGCACAGCTCCCGGAGAAAGGCCGCGTTCGTCTTCGGTCCCGCGACGACCGTGTCCCGCAGGGCGGCGGCGAGCCTGTCCAGCGCGGCCTCGCGATCCGGGCCGCGCGCGATCACCTTGGCGATCATGGGATCGTAGAAGGGCGTGACGGTGTCGCCCTCCACCACGCCCGTATCGACCCTGACGTCGTCACCTTCCGGGAGGCGGAGCGCCCAGAGCTTGGCGGTCGAAGGCAGGAACTCGCGTTCCGGATCCTCGGCGTAGAGCCGCGCCTCCACCGCGTGACCGTGGGCCGCGACATCCGCCTGACCGAAGGGCAGAGGCTCTCCGGAGGCCACGCGGAACTGCAGCTCCACGAGGTCGAAGCCGGTGATCGCCTCCGTCACCGGATGCTCGACCTGGAGGCGCGTATTCATCTCCATGAAGAAGAAGCGGTCGGGCCTGAGCCCCTCGCGGGCATCGGCGATGAACTCGACGGTGCCCGCGCCGACATAGCCGACGGAGCGGCCGGCCTCGACCGCCGCCCGGCCCATCGCGTCCCGCATCTCAGCGCTCATCCCGGGAGCCGGCGCCTCCTCGATCACCTTCTGATGGCGGCGCTGGAGGGAGCAGTCGCGCTCGAACAGGTGGACGACCTCGCCGTGGCTGTCGCCGAAGATCTGCATCTCGATGTGGCGCGGCGACAGCACGTATTTCTCGACGAGGACGCGGGAATCGCCGAAGGCGGAGGCCGCTTCGCGCTGCGCGCTCCCGAGAGCCGCCTCGAAATCGATGGCCTTGTCGACGCGCCGCATGCCCTTGCCGCCGCCGCCCGCGACCGCCTTGATGAGAACCGGGTAGCCGATCTCGTAGGCCTTCTGCCGCAGGAACTCGGCCTCCTGGCGGCTGCCGTGGTAGCCGGGCACGACCGGCACGCCGGCCGCCGCGACGAGCGCCTTCGCGGCGTCCTTCAGGCCCATCGCCCGGATGGCCGAGGCCGGCGGGCCGACGAAGACGATGCCGTTCTCCGCGCAGGCCTCGGCGAACTCCGCCCGCTCGGACAGGAAGCCGTAGCCCGGATGGATCGCCTCCACGCTAGACAGGCGGGCCGCCTCGACGATACGGTCGATCCGCAGATAGCTGTCGCGAGGCTCGGGCGGACCGATGGGATGCGCCTCGTCCGCCATGCGGACGAAGAGCGCGTCCCGATCCGCCTCCGAATGGACCGCGACCGTCCGGATCCCGAGGCGCTTCGCGGTCCGGATGACGCGGCAGGCGATCTCGCCGCGGTTCGCGATGAGGACGGAGGAGATCAAGGCGGCCTCGTGTCGGGTCGTGCGTTCTTACGGGAGC
>CALMTJ010000430.1:9685-12922 GCA_937872715.1 uncultured Methylobacteriaceae bacterium | reverse complement strand
CAGTCGGATCGACCCCGACCCGGACGCGGTCTTCCGGAGCGCGCTCGCCGCCCCGGTCAGAGGTCCGTCTGATCCGGCTTCTTCGGCGCCACCGGCTTGTCGGACACTTCGATCCGGAACGTGTGCTTCTCGACGGTGCCGTCGGCGCTCTTCGTCTCGAAACTGACCTCGTCCTGCCCCGTGAACTTGGCCTTCGGCACGTAGATCACGAGCTCGACGGGCGTCTCGAGATTGGGGCAGCGGAAGCTTGCCGGGCTCTTCAGCTTGCCGCGCGACAAGGACAGGGTGCCGTTCTTCGGCGGCGAGACGACCTTCACGCCGCCGATGTCGCCGACCGTGCAATCCTTCCTGATGGCCGTCACCGTCCAGAGACGGGTCGGCTTCCCGGTCTGCGCGGCCGCGGTCCGGTAGGAGCTCGTCTGTGCGCCGGCCGGGTAGACAGCGAGGGCCGCCGAGGCGGCGAGAAGAAGCGTGCTGACGCGCATGGCCTGATGTTCCGTGGGAGCGGTTGCGCGGCAGAGATAGGGTCCCGCCGGCCGGATTGCACCGCGGACGGCTCAGCCCCGCGCGAAATCCACGACGACCTTGATGTTCAGAACGACGATGGCGACCGCGACCACGATCGCGAAGGCCGTGAGCCACCGGGGCGACCGCAGCGGCCCCATCTTGGCGCGCGACGCCGTGAGCGCCAGGAGGGGCACGATCGCGAAGGGGAGCTGGAGCCCAAGCACCACCTGGCTGAGGATGAGGAGCTTCGCGGTTCCGGACTCGCCGTAGGCGATCGTCGCGACCGCGGCCGGCACGATGGCGAGCGAGCGGGTGATCAGGCGCCGGAGCCAGGGCGCGAGGCGGAGATCGAGGAAACCCTCCATCACGATCTGCCCGGCGAGCGTCGCGGTCACGGTCGAGTTGAGGCCGCAGCACAGGAGCGCGACCCCGAAGGCGACCGGCGCCATGGCGGAGCCGAGGAGCGGCGCGAGGAGCGCGTGCGCCTGTTCCAGCTCCTCGACTCCCGTATTGCCCCGCTGGTTGAAGGCGGCCGCGGCGAGGATCAGGATGGAGGCGTTGATCGTGAGCGCGAAGAGCAGCGCCACCGTCGAATCGAGCGTCGTGTAGCGGAGCGCCTCGCGCTTCTCGGGCAGGGAGGTCCCGTAGGCGCGCGTCTGGACGATGCTCGAATGGAGGTACAGGTTGTGGGGCATCACCGTCGCTCCGATGATGCCGAGCGAGAGGTAGAGCATGTCGGGGTTCGTGACGAGCTGTGTCGTCGGCACGAATCCGCCGAGCACGGCGCCCCAATCGGGATCGGCCAGCACGATCTGGACGATAAAGCACACCGCGATGACGCCGATCAGCGCGATCACCATCGCCTCCACCCACCTGAACCCCTTGTTCTGGAGATAGAGAACCAGGAACACGTCGAGCGCCGTGATCAGGACACCGATCTCGAGCGGGATATGGAACAGGAGGTTCAGCCCGATCGCGGTGCCGATCACCTCAGCCATGTCCGTCGCGACGATCGCGAATTCCGCCAGCAGCCAGAGGCCGTAGCCGACCGACCGGGGATAGGCGTCGCGGCAGGCTTGGGCGAGGTCCCTTCCGGTCGCGATGGCGAGCCGGGCGCACAGCGCCTGGAGGGCGATCGCCATGACGTTGGACAGGAGGGCGACGAACAGGAGCGCGTAGCCGAACCTGGATCCGCCCGCGAGGGAGGTCGCCCAATTGCCGGGGTCCATGTAGCCGACGGCCACGAGGTAGCCCGGGCCGAAGAAGGCCAGCATGCGCCGGAGGCCCGGCCCCCTGACCGGGATGGAACGGTTGACCTCCGGCAGCGAGCGGTTGCCGCCGTCCCGGCGCCACGCGCTCGCGGGACGCCGAGGCGCCTCGCCCGCGAGACTCGCACCTTCTTCCCCGGCGTCTCGGAGCATCGACCACCTGATATAGCAATTGCTATATCTTGCTTATCATTCTCAGCTCGTGAGCGGAAGCTGTATCTTCCAGCACCGTCTCGTCTTGCTCGCCGGCTGCTGGTATGGAGCCGCCGCGTCCTCCGTTCGCCGCCGAGAGAGTTCCGTGCCGCCATCCTCGCCCAGGACGGACCCGCTGGTCGTCCCCGAGATCCACGCCCACGGGTTCCGGCAGGCGAGGCAGGCCCGCCGGGCGGAGCTCGTCGAAGATTACCTGGAGCTGATCGCCGACCTGATCGCGGATGGCGGCGAGGCGAGGCAGGTGGACATCGCGGCCCGGCTCGGCGTCGCCCAGCCGACCGTCGCGAGGATGCTTCGCCGGCTGGCGGAGGAGGGTCTCGTGTCGCAGCGCCCCTACCGGGGCGTGTTCCTGACGGAAGCCGGCGAGGAGCTCGCCCGGGAGGCGCGCCGCCGCCACCACGTCGTGGAGAGCTTACTTCTCGCGCTCGGCGTCCCGCCGGACACGGCGCGGCGCGATGCCGAAGGAATCGAACACCATGTCAGCCGGGAGACGCTGGACGCCTTCCGCCGCTACGTTCAGGCGAAGTCGGGATAACGGGCGGCGCTATCCCGGAGGCGGAGGCGCCCGGCGAAGCACGAACCGCGCATCGAACCAATCGTAGAGGAGGTTCTTCTCGAACTTGAGCGGGTCCGAGTCGAACTGCGTGTGGGGGCGCTGCAGGTATTCCCGGTCGGCGACCAGCTCCTCGTCGCGGGCGACGACGCGCCCGTTCTCCCGGAACGAGTAGCGGATGCGGAAGCTGGGCCAGGTCGCGCGGGTGAGAAGGCGGGTGGTCTGGGCCGCCGGGTCGAACGGGTTCAGGACGCCCGCGAGATTGAAGTCCACGATCTGAATATCGACGTCCTGACCCGGCGGCAGGCGCTGCCCCTGGCGTTTCAGGAAGGCGGTGATGCGGCCGAAGGCTTCCCGCGGCGTCAGGACCCCGCCGGCCCGATCGGAATCGCGGAACCGGGCGGGATCGGCGAAGCTCACCCGGACATCCGCCCGAGCGTTCGCGGCAGCACCGAGGGACAGGGCGACCGCGAGGGTGGCGGCGACGGGCGATCTTCGCATGGCTATGCTCCGGGGACAGTGCGTCAACGTGGACGCCGCCCCCGGGTTCGGCGGGCGCGCCCGCCCCGGTGCCGGAAGGAGGGCGGCGGGCACGACGCCCGCCATCCCCGTCGACCAACCGGAGGTCAGCCGGCCTTCGGCAGCGCGATGGCGACGAAGCGAACGCCGTCGCGGCTCCTGATCCGCATCAGCACG
>CALMTJ010000430.1:669-9675 GCA_937872715.1 uncultured Methylobacteriaceae bacterium | reverse complement strand
GCCTTCTTGCCTTCGTCGCGTGCCGCCTTGATGCCGGCCGACACGTCGCCGGGCGTCGACACGGACTTGCCGCCGATCTCCAGGATCACGTCGCCCTCGGAGATGCCCTTCTGGGCCGCCGGCCCGTCCGGATCCACGTTGACGACCGCGACGCCCTCCTCGCCCCGGCTGTTCGGCGCGAGCTGGAGGCCGAGGCGCAGCGTGTTGCGGGCGCTGCGCTCCGGATCGGCCGCGGCGTTCTGCGCCGCCGGCAGCGTCCCGAGCTCGAGGGAGGCCGTCCGCTCGCGTCCCTCCCGCGCGTAGCCGAGCTCCACCTTCGTGCCGGGCTTCAGACCTGCGATCCTGCGGGTCAACTCCCGGGCATCCGACACGGCCTCGCCGTTCACGGCCGTGATCACGTCGCCCGACTTCAGGCCGGCCTTCGCGGCCGGGGTGTTCGGCTCGGCCGCGTTGATCAGCGCGCCCTTCTGGTTCTTCAGGCCGAGGCTGTCGGCGAGCTCGGCATTCATCGGCTGGATCTGCACGCCGAGATAGCCCCGGTCGACGCGCCCGTTGGTCTCGAGCTGCTGCACGACCGCCTGCACGGTCGCGGCCGGGATGGCGAAGGCGAGGCCGACCGAGCCGCCGGAGGGCGACGCGATGGCGGTGTTCACCCCCACGACCTCGCCGCGGGTGTTGAAGGTCGGGCCGCCCGAATTACCCCGGTTGATCGGCGCATCGATCTGCAGGAAGTCGTCGTAGGGGCCGGCGCCGATGTCGCGGCCCCGGGCGGAGACGATCCCGGAGGTCACCGTCCCGCCGAGGCCGAACGGGTTGCCGATGGCGATCACCCAATCGCCGACGCGCGGCGATGCCGAGGCGAGCTTCACGAAGGGGAGCTCGCCCCCTTCCCCGACCTTCAGGAGCGCGAGGTCGCTCTTCGGGTCCGTCCCGATGACCTTGGCGTCGAGCGCGCGGCCGTCGTCCAGCGTGACCTCGACCGTCTTCGCCTTCTCGACGACGTGGTTGTTCGTGACGATGAAGCCGTCGGCCGAGATGATGAAACCCGAGCCCTGGGCGGTGCCGCCCCGGCTGCCGCCTCCGCCGCGCCGCTGGCCCTGCGGCCCGCCGTTCTCGCCGAAGCGGCGGAAGAACTCGCGGAGCTGGGGCGGAAGCTGCTCGGCGCGGGGCGCCGCGCCGTCATCGTCGTCCGACGAAGCGGCGACGTCCATCCGGACCTTCACGGACACCACGGCCGGCTTCACCTTGTCGATCACGTCCGCGAAGGAGGCCGGCGCGCTGGCCGGGTTGGCGGTGATCGGCGCGGCCTGCGCGAAGGCCGGATGCTGCGATCCGACGAAGGTGGCGCCGAGCGCGCCGGAGGCGACCAGCGCGGCCGCCGCCACCGATGCCAGCGCCCGCTTGCGGGTCGCCGATTGTGCCTGGGCGGGAAACTCTGTCATGGGAACGGCTCCATAGAGACCCCGGACGGGGCGGCCTCCCGCCTCGCTCCGGTGCGTGTTCCCTATATGCAGGTCCGGCGTGAAGGCGTCCTGGAGCGGGGATTACGGTTTGTTCAGGCAACCGCGATGGAGGCCGAGATCGGGATCGTGAGGCTCGAGCCGTCGTCGTACAGGCACACGCCGTGGAAGAACGGCGGCGGCGTCACGGTCGACATCGCGGCCGAATACGAAGATGGCGCCGAGCCGGGAGGCTGGGACGGCGTGCTGTGGCGGCTCGGGCGGACCCGCATCGAGACGCCCGGACCGTTCTCCGATCTCCCGCGTCTCGACCGTATCCTCACCGTGATCGACGGGCACGGCCTGACGTTGCGGGCGGAGAACGGCATGGTCCTGGACGCGCGGCGGCGCTTCACGCCGGTCGCCTTCCCGGGCGAATGGCCGATCGCGAGCGAGCTGGCGTCAGGTCCGGTGGGCGTCGTGAACCTCATGGGCGACCGCCGTCGGGTGCGGATCGGCCTGGAGATCGTCCGGGAGGGCTCCCGCGGAAGGCTCGCCGCCGACCTGGCCGTGATCTACGGTCCGGCCCCATGCTCCGTCGTGCTCGATGGCGAGCACCTGGACGTCCGGGCCGACGAGGCGCTTCTCGTCTCCGGGATGGCGGCGGCGGACATCGCCGCCGGCTCCGGCACGGCCCTCTTGGCCCGCATGTCGTCCGTTTAGCGCGGGGCTCCGCCATCTACCGTCTGCGCCGACGGATGAGGGGCGCAGCCGACACCGGAGCGATGTCCACCCGTCATCCGTCGCCGTGTCCGGCCGCGTCCCCTCCGCCCCGGAACCCGGTGGCCAGCACGTAGAGCTCGGCGGAATCGGGACGGCTCGCCGCCGGCTTGACGTGGCGGACGACGGCGAAGTCGCGTTTCAGGTCTGCGAGGAGCGTCCCCTCCGTCCCGCCCTGCAGGACCTTGGCCAGGAAGGCCCCCTTCGGCGCCAGGACCTCGCGGGCGAAGGACGCGGCCGCCTCCGCCAGTCCCATGATGCGCAGGTGGTCCGTCCGCCTGTGGCCGGTGGCGTTCGAGGCCATGTCCGACATGACGACGTCGGCGGGCCCGCCGAGGCGCT
Organism: uncultured Methylobacteriaceae bacterium; assembly: GCA_937872715.1. Classification (GTDB taxonomy): domain Bacteria; phylum Pseudomonadota; class Alphaproteobacteria; order Rhizobiales; family Beijerinckiaceae; genus Enterovirga. Next base: position 7,114 of record CALMTJ010000430.1, on the reverse strand, counting down.
CGCGGAGGTGGTCGGGCGCGCGCTCGTCCATGAAGTCTAGTCTGGCGAAGTCGACGGCCGGCAGCGGGTCCATGTCGAGGAGGTCGATCGCGACCACCTTTCCCCTCGCGCCGACGCGGCCGGCGGCGATCTGGGACCAGCCGCCCGGCGCCGCGCCGAGGTCGACCACCTTGGCGCCCGGCCCGAACAGCCGGTAACGATCGTCGATCTCGACCAGCTTGTAGGCGGCGCGGGAGCGGAAGCCGTCCTTCTTCGCCTGCGCGACGTAGGGATCGTTCAGCTGCCGTTCGAGCCAGGCCTTGGAGGACGGGGTCCGCTTCGCGCTCCTTCGCACCTTCTGGCGGCCGGGCGTCGCCGGCCGCTCGGGGTTCACGGAGCCCCCCGGCGCGCCCAGACCTTGTCCTCGCGCATCATCGTCATGAGGATGCCCTCGCGCAGCCCCCGATCGGCGATCCGCAGATAGGGGGACGGGAAGGCCCGGCGGATCGCCTCCAGGATGGCGCAGCCGGCGAGCACGAGGTCGGCCCGGTCGCGCCCGATGCACGGGTTGCCGGCCCGTTCGTCGAGATCGGTCCCGAGCAGGCGGTCGATCACGGCCGTGATCTCGTTGTCGCTGAGCCACAGGCCGTCCACCCGCCGCCTGTCGTAGCGCTCGAGCCCGAGATGGATGCCGCCGACGGTCGTCACCGTGCCGGACGTGCCGAGCAGGTGGAAGTTCGGGGCCGCGGCCGCCGCGCCCGCCTTCAGGGCGAAGGGCAGGAGGCGGCCGGACACCTCGTCCACCATGTCCTCGAAGGTCTCGGCCGTGACGCGCCCGCCGCCATGGCGCTCGGCGAGGGTGACGACTCCCGCCGCGATCGAATCCCAGGCCCGGATGCGCTCGCTCGGACAGACGACGTTCGCACCCGTCTGGCCGTCGAGCCAGGCGATCTCCGTCGAGCCGCCGCCGATGTCGAAGATGATGACGGAACCGGCTTTCGGATGCGCCAGGGAGGCGCAGCCCATCACGGCCAGCGTCGCCTCCGTCTGCCGGTCGACGATCTCGAGGTCGAGCCCGACCTCCTCCCTTACCCGGCCGACGAAATCGGCTCCGTTGGCGGCGAGCCGGCAAGCTTCCGTCGCGATGAGGCGCGCCCGCACCACGTTGCGGCTCTCGATCTTGGCGCGGCAGATGCGCAAGGCCGCGAGCGTGCGGCCGATCGCGTCCTCGCCCAGCCTGTCGCCGATCCCGAGCCCCTCGCCCAGGCGGACGATGCGGGAGAACGCGTCGATGACCCTGAACTCGTGATAGGAGGGCTCCGCGATCAGGAGCCGGCAATTGTTGGTGCCGAGATCGAGCGCCGCGTAGGCCTTGACGACGCGCTTTCTCGACGGCGCTGCGGCGCCGCCATGGCCGGCGGATCGCGGCCCAGGGCCGCGGTACCCGTCCGGTGTCGGCGCAGGGCGGCCGACGGCACCGGCGCGGGCGAGGATGTCGCCTCCGTCCTGCACGGCGTCTTGTTCCTGGCCTGTGCGACAACTCGCGCAGGACTCGTTGCCGCGAGACTAGACGCCCGCGCCGTATGCGCAAGCAGACTTAGGGACCTCCGGTCCGGCGGTCCGAGGGCGTACTCGATTGACCGGCGCGCCGGCCGGGCGTGAGAAGCGGCCAGGTCCGACCCGACGCACCAGGCCGCCCAGGCCGGCGGCGCCGCCCCTGCGCTTCCGGTCCGGGATTGCGGCACCTGCACGATGTGCTGCAAGACGATGTCCGTCTGGGAGATCAACAAGCCGAACGGCGTCTGGTGCCGCCACGTCGAGAACTACCGGCGCTGCGCCATCTACGACACGCGGCCGAATTCCTGCCGCAGCTTCGATTGCCTGTGGCTGCGAGGCGTCGGGACGGAGGCCATGCGGCCCGACAAGTCGCGGGTGGTCATGGTTGAGGCGCAGGATGGGGACAATCCGGACGGCCCCAAGGGCTTCGCGGCCGTCCTCGACCCGACGCGGCCGCTCGCCTGGCAGGAGCCCGCGATGCGGGCCTTCCTCGAGAACATCCGCGACCGCTTCGGCGCGATCGGCATGGCGCTCGGCAGCCGCAAGCGCGTGTTCCGGGCCGGGCAGCCGCTCCAGACACCCTGAACAGGACGAGGATCGCCATGGACGCCCTTTCCCCCGCCTCGGCGGCCGCCTCGCGCCGGAGCGCCGTGTTCACCGCCGAGCACGAGATGCTGCGCGAGCAGGTCCGCCGCTTCGTCGAGACGGAGGTGAAGCCGAACGGACAGGCCTGGGAGGAGCAGGGCTTCACCCCGCGCGAGGTCCTGGCCCGGATGGGCGAGCTCGGCTTCCTCGGCATCCGCTACGCCGCCGAATACGGCGGCTCCGAGCTCGACACGGTCGCGACCGTGGTCCTGGCGGAGGAGCTCGGCCGCTCGACCTTTTCCGGCTTCGCGATCACCGTCCTCGTCCACACGGACATGGCCTCCGTCCACGTCGCCCATGCGGGCTCGCCGGAGCAGAAGCGGGCGCACATGGCCGACATCGTGGCGGGCCGGAAGATCTGCGCCGTCGCGGTTACGGAGCCCGGCGCCGGCTCGGACGTGAAGGGCATCCGCACCCGCGCCCGGCGGGACGGCGACGATTACGTCATCGACGGGTCGAAGACCTACATCACGAACGGCGTCCTGGCCGACCTCTATTGCGTGGCCGCGAAAACCGGAGGCGAGGGCGAGAGGCCGTCGCGCTCCGTCTCCATGTTCCTGGTGGAGAAGGGAAATCCCGGCCTTCGGGTCGGCCGTGCGCTCGACAAGCACGGCTGGCGCTCGTCGGACACGGCCGAGCTCTTCTTCGAGGATTGCCGCGTGCCGGCCTCGAGCCTCCTCGGCCAGGAGGGTCAGGGCTTCTACGCCATCATGCGCAATTTCCAGAACGAGCGCACGGTGATCGGCGCGATGGCGATGGGCGAGGCCCAGGCGGCGATCGACCTCACGCTCGAATGGGTGACGGGCCGCAAGGCCTTCGGCGCGCCGCTCTTCGACAAGCAGGCGATCCGTCAGAAGCTCGCGATCCTCCAGACCAAGGTCGAGGCGGGCCGCCAGCTCGTCTACCACGCGGCCTGGCTCGATTCGCAGGGGCTCGAGGCGACGAAGGAGGTGTCGATGGTGAAGGCCTATTGCGGCGAGCTCGTCAACGAGGTGATGTATGCCTGCCTCCAGTTCCACGGCGGCCTGGGCTTCATGCGCGAGAGCACGATCGAGCGCATGACCCGCGACGCGCGGGTCCAGGCGATCGGCGGCGGCGCCACGGAGGTGATGCTGGAGGAGGTCGCCAAGCGGATGGCGCCCGGGCTCGGCTGAACGGCCCCGCCCGGCGGTTCAGACATGGGCGGGCGAGTCCGCCCTCACCTTCCCGACCGGCCGCCAGGGGGCGCCACGGCCCGTGAACCGCAGCTTCAGGTCCTGGATCCATAGATAGAGCGCGAGTTCGCGGCCCTTGAGCCCCGGCAGCGCCTTCACGTCGAGCCCCAGCCAGGGCAGGAACGGGTTCCGGCGGATGTAGGTATGGAGCGTCACGCGCGTGCTCGCCCGGTCGCTATGGGCGCGGGCATGGAAGCCGAACGTGTCCGCCACGACGAGCGTGTTGGCCCGCACGGCCACCTTGACCGGCGCGCCATAGCCGAGACGGGGCAGGTCGGCGGCCGCGATCCGGAACGACCCGGCGGCGTGGTGTGAATCCCGGCTGGAGGACGCGAGTACGCTCTGCTCGCGCTCCCAGGCGAGCCGCTCTGGCGTGATCCGGTGCGAGCCCGGCACGTAGACGAAGGGACCGTCCGTCTCGGGCACGTCGTGGAGGAAGAGCCAGCCCTTGGTGGTCGCGTGGAAGGTGTCGGAATGCAGCGCCGTCTGCGGGTCGTCCGGGCCGTCCGGCTGCGACAGGACCGTCTGCAGGTAGAACACGGGCTCGCCCGCGCGAGACGCCGCGTAGGCCGTCAGCGCGCGCAGGACCGGATGGTGCACGACCGCCCGCAGGCGCGGCAGCCCCGCCAGCACGGCCTCGCCGAGCGGGATCATGCGCTGCACGGCCTGGCCCTGGCGCAGCTCGCGCGCCTCGAGGTCGCGTCCCGCGATCTCCGCCGTCAGCGCCTCGAACTCGGCCGGCGGCAGGAAATCCTCCTTCACCACGATGCCGTCGCGGTCGAACGCCGCCCTGTCGGCCTCGTCGAGGAGACCCGCGAGCCTGCCCCGCCGGTATTCCGCCGCCTTCGCCGCGAGCCTGATCCGGGCGACGTGGAGCCCGAGGCGGTTCAAGGTCGGGCTGCCGAGGATCGGGTTCTTGCGGAAGGACTTCTCCGCTCCCGCCACGGCCGCCACCCAGAGCGGAAACTTGACCGCGGACAAAGCCGTTCGCGCGAAGGACATCAGCATCTCGCCATGCTCGCATAGACGGCCGGCATCGAGCACGCGAAGCCGGCCCAGGATCCGGGGCGTTAACGTTTCGTGAACCGTCGCCGCTACGCTTTGTACGATTCGAACGGTCGGTGGAAGCGGATCAGCCCCCGTATCGTGAGCAGTTGAGCTGGCGCCGCATCAGGCAGGTCTCGAGCTGCGAGCGCCGATGCAGTTCCGTCATGAACCACCAGCAGCCGAACAGGAGCAGCGCCGCGACCGCGGCCCCGGCGAGGTTCTGCCAGTCGCGACGGTCCATCCCGACGAGGGCCTCAGCGCCGGCGGGTCTGGAACTTCTCGAGAAAGGCGAGCGCCGTGTGACGGTCGGCATCGCTCGCCGCGTCGAAGAGCTCGGCATGTAGCGCGGAGATCCAGGCGTCTCGCTTCGGGTCGGCGTTCTTCTTGGCGAGTTCGAGCCACATCAGGCCGCGGGCGCGCTGCCTCGGCACGCCCTGGCCGTTCACCAGGATGCGTCCGAGGAGCGCCTGCGCGGCGGGGTGGCCCTTCTCGGCCGCGAGGTTGAACCAGCGCGCGGCCTGCCTCTCGTCGCGATCGACACCCGTCCCGTCGAGGTAGAGGCGGGCCAGGAGGTACTGGGCGGTCGGGTCGCCGAAATAGGAGGCCGCGTAGGAATACATCTCCGCGGCCCGTTCCGGGTTCACGCCCACCGGCGTGTTCTTGATCCCATCGAGGTAGTAGCCGCCGAGCGCCACGAAGGCGCTCGCGACCACTCCGGCGCGCGGCGAATCCGGCGCCTCGTCGGCGTTGTCGTCCGCGATGCGGGAGAAGTACTCGTAGGCTTTCAGGTCGTCCTGGCCGACGCCGTCGCCCTGCGCGTACATGCGGCCGAGCTTCCAGGAGGCCAGCACGTAGCCCTGCTCCGCGGCGAATTCGAGCGCCCGGACGGCGCCGGCCTTGTCGCCGGCATTGTAGTCCCTGACGCCGGAGCGCAGGGCCTCGCGGGCGGAGGCGAAGACCTCCGGCGGGACGCGGCCGGACGCGACGGCGTCGAGAGCCACGGCTCTGCCCGCGCTCCCCAGCGCCAGCGCAAAGCCGATGATGAGGGCGCGACTAGACGTCCGCATAGGTGGGAATGCCTTCGCCGCCGCCCGGATGGGTGACCGCGCCGTTGAGCGCCGACCCCACGGTCTGCGCGTATTTCCAGAGGTAGCCCGATTTGGCCGGGACCGGGCGGGGCGACCATTCCGCCCGCCGGGCGGACAGCTCGGCTTCGGACAGCCGGACGTCCAGCGTGCCGGCGACCGCGTCCATCTCGATGATGTCGCCGTCGCGGAGGAGCGCGATCGGTCCCCCGACGGCCGCCTCCGGTCCGACATGGCCCACGCAGAACCCGCGCGTCGCTCCGGAGAAGCGCCCGTCCGTGATCAGCGCGACCTTGTCGCCCATGCCCTGCCCGTAGAGCGCGGCCGTGGTCGACAGCATCTCGCGCATGCCGGGGCCGCCTTTCGGACCCTCGTAGCGGATGACGAAGACGCAGCCGTGCTGGTATTCCTTCTTGCGGACGACCTCGAAACACTCCTCCTCGCTGTCGAAGCAGAGCGCGGGCCCGCTGAAGACGAGCTTGTCGGGCGCCATGCCAGCGACCTTCACGATGGCGCCCTCGGGCGCGAGGTTGCCGCGCAGGCCGACGACGCCGCCCGTCCGGGTAATGGGATCGTCCGCCGGGCGCACGACGTCCTGGTCCGGGTTCCAGGTCACCTTCGCCATGTTCTCGGCGATGGTGCGGCCGGTCACGGTGATGCACCCGCCGTGCAGGAAGCCGTGATCGAGCAGCGTCTTCATCAGGAGCGGGATGCCGCCGGCCTCGAACATGTCCTTGGCGACGTAGCGCCCGCCGGGCTTCAGGTCCGCGATATACGGCGTCCGGCGGAAGATCTCGGCCACGTCGAACAGGTCGAAGGCGATGCCGCATTCGTGGGCGATCGCCGGCAGGTGGAGGGCGGCGTTGGTGGCGCCGCCGGAGGCCGCGACGACCGTGGCGGCGTTCTCGAGAGCTGGGC
>CALMTJ010000430.1:0-659 GCA_937872715.1 uncultured Methylobacteriaceae bacterium | reverse complement strand
CTCGAGAGCTTGGCGGGTGACGATGTCGCGCGGGCGGATGTTCTGGCGGATGAGCTCGACCACCATCTCGCCCGCGGTCGCGCAGAACCGGTCGCGGATCTCGTAGGGCGCCGGCGCGCCGGCCGAATAGGGCAGCGCGAGGCCGATCGCCTCCGACACGGTCGCCATGGTGTTGGCCGTGAACTGCGCGCCGCAGGCGCCGGCGGACGGGCAGGCCACCTGTTCGAGCTCGTCGAGGTCGTCGTCCGTCATGTCGCCGACCGAATGCTTGCCGACGGCCTCGAACAGGTCCTGCACCGTCACGGGCTTGCCCCGGAAGGAGCCGGGCAGGATGGAGCCGCCATAGATGAACACGGACGGCACGTTCAGCCGCACCATGGCCATCATCATGCCGGGCAGCGACTTGTCGCAGCCCGCCATGCCGACGAGGGCGTCGTAGGCGTGGCCCCGCATGGTGAGCTCGACGGAATCGGCGATCACCTCGCGGGACGGGAGCGAGGCCCGCATCCCGCCATGCCCCATCGCGATGCCGTCCGTCACCGTGATGGTGCAGAACTCGCGCGGCGTGCCGCCGGCCGCCGCGACGCCCTTCTTCACCGCCTGGGCCTGGCGCATCAGCGAGATGTTGCAGGGCGCGGCCTCGTTCCAGCAGGAGGCGA
>CALMTJ010000429.1:2054-3414 GCA_937872715.1 uncultured Methylobacteriaceae bacterium | reverse complement strand
CTACCAGGAGGGCGTGGGCGTCGCAAGCGGGCCGCCCAGGCGAGACATGTCCGGCCGAGGCGGCGCCGGGACTGGGAAGCCCCGCCGGAGCGGGGCTTCGAGGAACGTTCCGGTGCGGTTCAGACCCGGCGTTGCGGCTCGTTCTCGTAAGCGAAGATGTCCCGGTTCTTCGTCTCCGGCAGGAACAGGAGGCCGATCACGAAGGTGCCGAGCGCCACCACGATCGGGTACCACAGTCCGGAGAAGATGTTGCCGGACGCCGCCACGATGGCGAAGGCCGTGGGGGGCAGGAACCCTCCGAACCAGCCGTTGCCGATATGGTACGGGAGGGACATGCCGGTATACCGGATCCGCGTCGGGAAGAGTTCCACCAGCAGCGCCGCGATCGGCCCGTAGACCATCGTCACGTAGAGCACGAGAACGAAGAGGTAGGCGATCATGGTCAGCGACCGGCTGTCGGACAGCACGCCGCCGATCGTCGGCTGCCGCAGGATGGTCGGGTCGCCGGCCTTGGGGTAGCCGGCCGCCTGCGCGGCCGCCACGATGGAGGCGCCCGTCGCGTCCGTCGTGACGTCCGCCCCGTTGACCTTCGCCGTCAGCGGCGCACCGGCCGGGCCGGCGACCAGGTCGTAATGGATCGAGTTCGACGCGAGGTTCCGGCGGGCGACGTCGCAGGGCGAGGTGAACACCCGGACCCCGACGGGATCGAAGAGGAAGCCGCAACCGGCCGGATCGGCCGTGAGCGTCACCTTCACGTTCTCCGTCGCCGCGATCAGCTTCGGGTTCGCGACCTTCGCCAGCCCCGTGAAGAGCGGGAAATAGGTGCCGGCGGCGATGATGCAGCCGGCGAGCAGGATGGGCTTGCGGCCGATCTTGTCCGACAGCCACCCGAACAGGACGAAGAAGGGCGTCCCGAGGAGCAGCGAGAACGCGCTGAGGAGGTTCGCGGTCGTTCCGTCGATCTTCAGCGTCTGGGTCAGGAAGAAGAGCGCGTAGAACTGCCCGCAATACCAGACGACGGCCTGGCCGGCGGTGCCGCCCAGGAGGGCGATCACCGCGATCTTGGCATTGTCCCAGCGGCCGAAGGCCTCCGTCAGCGGCGCCTTCGACTGCGTTCCCTCCGCCTTCATCTTCAGGAAGGCGGGCGATTCGCTGAGCTGCAGCCGGATCCAGACCGAGAAGGCCAGGAGCACGATCGACAGCAGGAAGGGGATGCGCCAGCCGTAGGAGGCAAAATCCTCCGCCGACATGCTGAGGCGGAGCGCCAGGATCACCACGAGGGAAAGGAACAGGCCGAACGTGGCCGTGGTCTGGATCCAGGACGTGTAGAAGCCGCGCCGACCGTGCGGGGCATGCTCGG
>CALMTJ010000429.1:0-2044 GCA_937872715.1 uncultured Methylobacteriaceae bacterium | reverse complement strand
ACATCCTGGACCACGACTACCTGGCCGAGTGCATCGACCCGGCCGACCGGGCGGGCATCGCCCGCCCAGGTAGGGGGCCGCGCCGCCATACTCGCCCCCGAGCGCCAGCCCCTGGAGCAGGCGGCAGGCGATGAAGGCCGTCGGCGCCAGGTACCCGATCGTCTCGTAGCCGGGAAGCACGCCGACCACGAAGGTCGCGAGGCCCATCAGCGTCATCGTCACCAGGAAGGTGTATTTCCGGCCGATCATGTCGCCGATGCGACCGAAAACCAGGGCACCGAAAGGCCGCACCGCGAACCCGGCCGCGAAGCCGAACAGCACGAAGATGAACTTCGCCGTGTCGTTGGTTCCCGGGACGAAGTTCTGGCTGATATTCGCCGCGAGCGATCCCGCCAGGTAGAAGTCGTACCACTCGAACACCGTGCCGGCGGACGAGGCCAGGATGACCTTGCGTTCCTCCCGCGACATCGGCCGCACCGCGTAATCGGTGCGTTGAGTGGCTGCGACCGCCATGACAATCTCCCTGTTCCCACCGGTTCCCGAGTGCGCGCACGTCTCGGGACGGTCTTCGTCCGGACGACGGATAGGCGGAACGTCCCGGGGCGTCGATGCGGGCTCGCTCGACAATTGGTCGTGCAACCTAGGTCTAACGTCGCGGGTGCCGTGACTCCGGCCGCGCGGCGGTGATAGAGGTCGGGCGAGGAGGCGGGCTGTTGGAGTGCCGCAATGCGTCCGTCCTCGTTACTTCTCGTCGGCCTCGTTCTCGCGTCATCGTCGGCCTTGAGCCCCGCCTCCGCTCTCGGCCGGAATGGACCGGCCGCGAACGGCCTCGGCGGCTCCGTCCCGCCCGTGCAGTTGCTCGGCGGCCCGAGGGGCGCGGCGACGGTCCGCCAAGGCGTCTTCGGAGGCGCCGGGCCCGGAGCCGGCGGGTTCGGCGGGAGCGCGCCGTTCGGCGGCAGGTCCCCGGGCGGGCTCGGCTGCGGCGGGGCTTACGGCGGTTACCCGGCCTCGTCCGGAAGCTGCTTCACGGGAGGTGGCGCCTACGGCGGCTACGGCGCCTATCCGGGATTCGGGTACGGCACGTTCGGGCGTTTCGCCTACGGCCTCGACGGCTACGGCTACCCGGTCCGCCGGGAGGAGACGGTCAGGGTCGAGCAGCCCGGGCTCCCATCCGCGAGCGGCATCCGGCCGAGCCCGGTCCTCCCGCCCGCGATCTACGTGATCGGCGGCGGCGGCGGCGCCCGCCCGGGGACGCGTCGCTCGGACGGAGGCGCCGCGCGGAGCACGGAGCTGCCGGGGGGCGCCCGCATCGTCACGATCGATCCGCCGGTGCGCTGACCGCGTTCGCCGCTCACCTCACGGCGATCGCGTAGAGCACGACCGCGGCCGCGTTCGACACGTTCAGGCTCTTGATGGAACCCGGCATGTCCAGCCTGACCACCGCGTCGCACAGGTCTCGCGTCCGCTGGCGGAGACCTCGTCCCTCCGCTCCGAGAACCAGGATGCAGGGCCTCCCGGCCGGGACGGAGCCGAGCGGAGCATCGCCCTCCGAATCGAGGCCGATCCTCCGGAAGCCGCGCCGGCCGAGCTCCGCCAGGGCCTCGCCGAGGTTCCGGACGGTGACGACCGGAACGTGCTCCAATCCGCCGGAGGCCGATTTCGCCAGGGTTCCGGTGGCGGCGGGACTGTGTCTCGCCGTCGTGAGCAGCGCGTCCACCCCGAAGGCCGCCGCACTGCGCAGGATCGCCCCGACATTGTGCGGGTCGGTGATCTGGTCCAGGGCGACGACCAGCGCGTCGTCCCGGAGATCGTCCAGCGCCAGCCCCTCGAGAGGCTCTGCCTCCAGGTAGAGGCCCTGGTGCACGGCGTCCGGTTCGAGGAGGCGGCTGATGTCGCCCGCCGACACGAGGATCGGACGGGAGGGAAGCGCGGTGCCGAGCTCCTCCTCGAGCCGCCGCGCCCCGTTCTCCGTTGCGAGCAGCCTCACCGGGACGCGCCTCGGGTTCCGCAGCGCCTCCGCGACCGGATGCCAGCCGTAGAGGAC
>CALMTJ010000428.1:2339-5552 GCA_937872715.1 uncultured Methylobacteriaceae bacterium | reverse complement strand
GTGTAGATCTCGTTCGTCAACGAAACAATAAAAAAAAAAACGCGGAACGCCTTGCAGAGCTTCTCCATCAGCATGGTCTTGCCGGAACCGACCGGCCCGCCGATGCCGACCCGCAGGGGTCCGTGCGCGGAGATCATGAGCGGAACAGCCTCGTGTACTGGGTTTCGTGGCGCATGGACCCGAGATCCGCCCGGAAGGTGGCGCCACCGATATCGTCCTCGCCGAGCGTAAGCACGTCCCCTGCCATGCGGGACAGGTCCGGCAGCAACCCCGCCAGGACCCGCTGGCCGGCCGTCTGCCCGATGGGCGCGAGCCTGATCGCGGCCGAGACGAGGTTCTGGGCGAGCGCGGTCAGGAACGCCCGGACCGTGTCCCGTTCCGGCACGGCATGGGCGGCGGCGACCGCGCCCAGCGCGACCGGATAGGCCACGGGGCCGGCGAGGCCGTCCGCCACAGCGAAGGCCGGGCACGGCCAGGCCGCCCGCGCCGCGTCGAGGACGCTTCGGCCCTGCTGGGCCGTCTCCAGCCGGAGCTCGCCGGACGGCGCCAGCGCCAGCGCCAGCTCGTTCAGCCGTCCGAGAGCCGCCCCGTCGGCCGCCCGCATCGCCCGCCACGCCTCGGCCAGCAGGATCGCGTCGTTGCGGCCGAACCCGTCCAGCAGGATGTCGGCGAGCCAGGCCGACAGGCTCGCCTCGTCCCTCACGTCGCCCGCCTCGGCGGCCCATTCGAGGCCGTGGGAATACGCGTAGGCGCCGACCGGGAAGGAGGGCGACAGCCAGCACATGAGCGGCATGAGGCCGCCCGCGCCCTCACCCATGCGGGTGAGGATGGGCGTGACCGTGGCCGTCATCAGCGTGGTGGCCATGGTCGTGGTGGCCATGGTCGTGATGGCTATGCTCGTGATGGCCGTGGTCGTGGCCGCAGCCGCAGGTCGCAGCGTGGGCATGGTGGCCGTGACCGGCCTCGGCATCGCCGTGAGCGCCATGCGGGTGATCGTCATGGCCACCATGATCGTGGCCGTGACCGTGCGCGTGGCCGTGATGGCCGCCCTCGTAGGCGCCCTTCTCCGGCCGGAAGGGGCGCCGCACCTCCGTGGCGGTCGCGCCGAGCCCCCTCACCATCTCGAGCAGGACGTGGTCGTGGGCGACGTAGATCGCCTCGCCCTCGATCTCGGCCGCGACGTGCCGGTTGCCGACATGCCAGGCGACCTTCATCAGCCGGAGAGGGTTGCCGGTCGTGATCGCGAGGAGCCGCTCGGGCGCCGCCTTCACCTGGACGAGCCGCCCATCCTCGAGCTTCACGGCGTCGCCGTCGTCGAGCACCGTCGCCCGGTTGAGGTCGAGCAGGAAGTCGAGACCGCCCTCCCCTTTCATGGCGACCCGGCGGCGATGGCGGGCCTCGTGGTCGAGCAGGATGGTGTCGGCCACCCGCTCGGGCTTCACGGCGGGACGGCGGACGACGGAGGTGGCGCGGAGCATCAGACGACGTGTCTTTCTTCTGGACCGGGGTAGAAGCCGTCGTCGAGCGCGGCGGCGATCGGGTAAGGGCATTCCGACGGAAAGGTGCTCTCGGGCAGACCGGTGTCCAGAGCCGCCTTGATGCGGCCGAGCCGGTAGGCGTTCGCCAGCGTCGCGGCGGGGTGGCTGCGGAGGCTCGGGCTCGCGTCGATGAGGCCCTGGATTGCTCCACGCTGCACGAGCAGCGTCGCGCGCCAGCCATATTTGCGCTCGTCGGGCTGATGCTCCCACTTCAGCAGCTGCTCGATAACGACCGCGAGCCGGCTCGCGATGGCTGAGCGCTGCGAGCCGCCCATGCAGGCCACCTCCTCGGCCAGGTTGAGCAGGTCGAGATCGCCTAGACGACGCGACCGGATCGCGTCGGCCTGTTCCACGGTCCACAACACGAAATCCAGATCGTAAAGATCGGAGCCCGGCCGCTCGCTGGACGCTGAAGATCGCGTTTGCTGCTGCCGCTGCACATGTCCCATGGCGATGTCGTCCGCACGCGGCGGATCCCCTGAATAGGCGATACGTATAGCGCCGCTACGAATGCGGGTCACGCCGTCGGTCGCCTCGATTGTGCACGTTCCCTGAACGGGATACTGACTCGGCAACAATTTGGAGGAGCACGCCATGCGTCGGTACGTCATCGCGATCATCGCGCTCGTCACCACGGCGGCGCTCTGCCCCGCTTCCGCCCAGACCAAGCTCAAGATCATGGTCGGTGGGATCGACAAGCAGATCTACCTGCCGGCGAAGCTCGCCGAGCGGCTCGGCTATTTCAAGGACGAGGGTCTCGAGGTCGAGCTGTTCAACTCGAATTCGGGCTCGCAGGCCGCGACGGCGCTGCTCGCCCGCGAGGTGCAGGCCGTGGTCGGGTTCTACGACCATACGATCGACCTTCAATCCAAGGGCAAGATCATCACCAACGTCGTGCAGCTCCTCGTGTCGCCGGGCGAGGTCGAGATGGTCACGGCCAAGGACGCCGAGAAGTATTCGAAACCGGCCAACTGGAAGGGAGAGGCGCTCGGCGTCACGGGCCTCGGCTCGGCGACCGACTTCCTGACGAAGGCCCTCGCCGTGAAGGCGGGCCTGAAGGCGAACGACGTCACGCTGGTCCCGGTCGGGGCGGGCGACACCTTCGTGTCGGCCCTGCAGCAGGGCAAGATCGTGGGCGGCATGACGACGGAGCCCACCGTCCAGAAGTCGCTCAAGATGGGCATCGCGAAGATCGGGATCGACCTGCGCACGCCCGAGGGCACGCGCGCCGCGCTCGGCGGCGATTACCCGGCCTCGTGCGTCTATATGGAGGCGGCCTGGCTCGCCTCCAACAAGGAGACCGCGCAGAAGGTGGTCAACGCTTTCGTCAAGACGCTGAAATACATCCAGACCCATTCGGCCGAGGACGTGACCGAGCAGATGCCGAAGGATTACTACGCCGGCGAGAAGGACCTCTACATCCAGGGCCTGAAGGAGGGTAAGCCGCAATACTCTCCGGACGGCGTGCTGTCGCAGGCGGCGGCCGAATCGGTGCTGGCCATCCTGTCCTCGTTCTCGCCCGGCGTGCAGGGCAAGAAGATCGACCTGACGAAGACGTTCACGACCGAGTTCGTGACCCGGGCGAACGCGACGCATTAGAGCTGCCCGCCATGCAGGCCTTCCCCCTCCTCATGCTGAGGTGGCCGGCAGTGCCGGCCCAGGCAGCACCCGGGAC
>CALMTJ010000428.1:262-2329 GCA_937872715.1 uncultured Methylobacteriaceae bacterium | reverse complement strand
GCCTCGCGAAGAAATTCGCCATCTAAAACAAAGGGCCGGCAGAGCCGGCCCGCTAAGCACCCGCACCCGTTGTGCGGCCTGCGAGGCCCCGCTCCGCGGGGCACCTCAGGAGGAGGAGCGTTGGGGTTCCGCTCCCGCGGCTCGCGATCGTGTCCCCATGAGCGCCGTCGAGTTGCAGGGTGTGGCCCGCCGGTTCGTGACGCCGACGGGCGCCGTCCTATCTGCGCTGGAGGATTTCGATCTCGCGATCCGGCCGGGGGAGTTCATGGCCATCGTCGGCCCGACGGGATGCGGCAAGTCGACCACGCTCGGCCTGATCGCCGGGCTGGCGCGGCCGCAGGCCGGCAGCGTCCGGCTGTTCGACGCGCCCGTGACCGGCATCGACCGGCGGGTCGGCTTCGTGTTCCAGCAAGACGCCGTGTTCCCCTGGCGCAACGTCCTGTCGAACGTGTCCGCCGGCCCGCTCTTCCGGGGGGAGAAGGCACAGGCGGCCGAGGAGAGGGCCCGCGACTGGCTCTTGCGGGTCGGCCTGAAGGGATTCGAGAACCACCTGCCTCACCAGCTCTCGGGCGGCATGCGCAAGCGCGTCGCCCTGGCTCAAACCTTCATCAACAGCCCCGAGATCCTTCTCATGGACGAGCCGTTCTCGGCGCTGGATGTCCAGACACGCGAGCTGATGCAGGAGGAGCTGCTCCAGCTGTGGTCGCAGAACAAGGCGGCCGTCCTCTTCGTAACCCATGACCTCGACGAGGCGATCCTCCTGGCCGACAGGGTCGCGGTGCTGACCTCGCGGCCGGCCCGGGTGAAGTCGGTCCACACGATCGACCTGCCTCGGCCCCGGGCGATCGCGACGCTCCGGTACGACGAGCGCTTCATCGCCATCGCCCGCACCCTCGCCGACGACCTCCGGGAGGAGGTCATGAAGGCGCGGGCAGCCCATTAGGAGCGGCACATGGCCGACGCCGTCCTATCCAGGCCCGCCGCTTCCCAGGCTCCGGTGGAGGTCCTCAAGGTCGAGACGCTGGCGGACCGGCAGCGCCGGCGCCGCCGCCTCGTCTCGGGCCTGCGGCTCGCGGTGCTGGTCGTGCTCCTCGGCGGCTGGGAGGGCGGGGTCGAGGCCGGGCTGATCGACCCGTTCTTCTTCGGGCAGCCGACCGCCATCGCGGCCAAGCTCGCCGAATGGGTGCGGGACGGCACGTCCATCGGGCCGCTCTGGCTGCAGGTCTGGGTGACGATCTACGAGGCGGGCGCCGGTTTCCTGATCGGGGCCGTGCTCGGCGTGCTGTGCGGCATCGCGCTCGGCCGCAACGCCCTCCTGGCCGACGTGTTCTCCATCTACATCAAGGTCGCGAACTCGATCCCGCGCGTGGTCCTGGGCTCCATCTTCATCGTGGCGCTCGGGCTCGGCGCCCCGTCAAAGATCGCGCTGGCCGTCGTCATGGTGTTCTTCGTCGTCTTCGCCAACGCCTTCCAGGGCGTGCGCGAGGCGGACAAGAACCTCATCGCCAACGCCCAGATCCTGGGCGCCTCGGGCTGGGCCATCACGCGGGCGGTCGTCGTCCCGTCGGCTCTGTCCTGGATCCTCGCCTCGCTTCACGTCTCGTTCGGCTTCGCGCTGGTCGGCGCCATCGTGGGCGAATTCCTGGGCGCCCGGCAGGGAATGGGCCTTCTCATCGCGACCGCTCAAGGCGCCTTCGACGCGAACGGCGTCTTCGCCGCCATGATCGTGATCGCGGTGGTGGCGCTCGCGGCCGAAGGGCTCCTCACGGTGCTGGAGAACCGCCTCCTGTCCTGGCGCCCCGAGAAGACGGCCGGCGAGTGACGCCTCTCTTGTTCACGTGACGTCCGGCGAGGCCGCGCCCGACCGCCGCGAGCGGTCGGCGAAGCCCGTGACGGCCGCCTATCTCGAGCGCGCGGCCGTGTATTACCTCGAACGGTACGCCTCGTCGGCCGACAATCTCCGCCGCGTGCTGACGCGGAAAGCCAGGAAGCGCGCCGGCCCCGCCCGCGCACCCCCCCCCGCCGGGCCGGGCGGGCTAGACGAGACGGTGGCCCCCGCGATACGGG
>CALMTJ010000428.1:0-252 GCA_937872715.1 uncultured Methylobacteriaceae bacterium | reverse complement strand
GAGGAGAGGGTGCTGCATTCACCGGCGGATATGAGGCCGGCGAACCCGACCCGGCCGTGCCGGCCTGGATCGACGAGACGGTGGCCCGCGCGATCCGGTCCGGACTGGTCGACGACCGGTCCTTCGCGGGCGCGAAGCTCGGCTCCCTTCTTCGGCGCGGCGCCTCGACCCGCACCGCGCGGGCGGCCCTCATGGCCAAGGGCGTCGGCGCGGACGTGGTCGCGACCGCCCTCGCCGAGGCGGCTCCGGACG
>CALMTJ010000427.1:3068-5346 GCA_937872715.1 uncultured Methylobacteriaceae bacterium | reverse complement strand
AGCTCCCCGCCACGCCCCCCCCCGGCGTCCGCAGCGTCCACCCGCGCGGCCGCCGCCTCAGCCATGGGCGGGGAACAGCCCCTTGGGACGGAACATGAGCACGAGCGCCATGAGGAGGTAGACGCCCATCGAGGACAGGCCGGCGCCCAGCGCATCGGCCTCCGGCCCGACCATCACCGTCCGGAGGAACCCGGGCAGGAACGCCCGCAGCAGCGTATCGATGACGCCGACGAGGAGCGCCGCGAAGAAGGCGCCCCGTACGGAGCCGATGCCGCCGATGACGACGACCACGAAGGTCGTGATCAGGATCTGCTCGCCCATCCCCGTCTGCACCGCCAGGAGCGGCCCGGCCATGATCCCGGCGAGGCCGGCTAGCAGCGCCCCGAGGCCGAAGACGATCGTGTAGAGGAGCCGGATGTCGACCCCGAGCGCCCGGACGGTGTCGCGGTGCGTCGCCCCCGCCCGGACCAGCATGCCGAGCCGCGTGCGGGTGATGAGGAGGGACAGGCCGATCGCGACCGCGAGCCCGACCGCGATGATCGCGATGCGGTAGCTCGGATACGAGAAGCCGGGCGCCAGCGTCACGGCGCCCGAGAGAACCGGCGGCATCGTCACGAAGAGCGGTTGGCGGCCGAACAGGATGATGGCCATCTGGTTGAAGAACAGGATCAGGCCGAAGGTCGCGAGGACCTGGTCCAGGTGGTCGCGTCCGTAGAGCCGGCGCACCACCACGTATTCGACCGCCATGCCGACCAGCCCGGCCGCGGCGAGGCCGGCCAGGGCCGCGAGCCCGTAGGAGCCCGTCCGGGCGGCCACGAAGGCGGCCGCGAAGGCGCCCACCATGTAGAGCGAGCCATGGGCGAGGTTGATCACGCCCATGATGCCGAAGATCAGCGTGAGCCCCGCGGCCAGGAGGAACAGCGTGACGCCGAGTTGCACGCCGTTCAGGGCCTGTTCGACGAGCAGCATGGCGCCGGGTCCGCTGCGCTGCGCCGGTCAGGTCGCTCCGAAGGTCAGAGCTTGCAATCCTTCGCGTAGACGTCGCCGACGTCGGAGGCGATCCTCTCCTTCGTCTTCAGGAACGGCTTGCCGTCCGGACCCTTCACGATCTCGACCGCGTACCAGTCCTGAACCGGATGCTGGTTCGGGCCGAACTTGAACTTGCCCCGCACGGAGGCGAAATCGGCCTTCAGCATCGCGGTCCGGAACGCCTGGGGCTCGACCTGCCCGCCCGTGCCCTTGAGGGCCGCCCCGATCGCGAGCGCCGTGTCGTAGCCCTGGCTCGCGTAATAGGTGGGCGCCCGGCCGTACTTCTTCAGCCATTCCGCCATGAAGGTCTTGTTGGCCGGGCTGTCGAAATCGCCGTTCCAATGGGCGGTGACGTTCACGCCGATCGAGGCATCGCCGATCGCGTCTGCGATCACCTGATCCATCGCGGCGACGGACAGGACCATCGGGATCTGGCCGAGCAGGCCCGCCTGCTGGTACTGGCGCATGAACGCGATGCCGAGCCCGCCGGGGTGGAACTGGAACACCACGTCCGGCTTCGCCGCGCGGATCTGCGCCATCTCGGCCGCGAAATCCGTCTGGTCGAGGCGGGTATAGATCTCGCCCGCGATCTCGCCCTTGAACATGCGCTTGAAACCCGCCAGCGCGTCCTTGCCGGCCTGGTAGTTCGCGGCCAGGATGAAGGCGCGCTTGAAGCCCAGCATCGTCGCGCTCTGCCCCGCCGTCTCGTGCAGCGTGTCGTTCTGCCAGGACATGACGTAGTAGTTGCGATTGCAATCCTTGCCGGCGAAATTTGACGGGCCGGCATTCGCGCTGACATAGATCAGGTCGTTGTCGAGGATGTCGGGAACGGCGGCGGCCGCGATATTCGAGAACACGATCCCGGTGAACAGCTTGATCTTTTCGGCCTTGGCGAACCGATCGGCGATCTGCTTCGCCTGACCGGGCTTGAAGCCGTCATCCTCGACCACGACCTCGACCGGCACGCCGCCGAGCTTGCCCCCGGCGAGATCGACCGCGAGCTGGAACCCGTCCCGGATGTCCTGCCCGAGATAGCCGCCCGGGCCGGACAAGGTCGTGATCATCCCAATCCGCACCGGCGTCTGAGCCAGGGCCGGGGCGCTCAGCAGGGCGGAGGCGGCCAGCCCGAGAAACAGATTGCGTCGTTTCATACCGGTCTCCCTGTGCCCTACCGGCCGGTGCGGCGTGTCGTCGTGCGGTCGCCCGTCGCGAGGCTCGCCGAGACGTGCCACGTTCCGCACGCCATGTG
>CALMTJ010000427.1:0-3058 GCA_937872715.1 uncultured Methylobacteriaceae bacterium | reverse complement strand
CCATGTGAACCAAACTGCATGCCACGAGGCGCGCACCCGCGACGGCCGCCGGCAGGTCCGGGTCCGCCGACCTCCGCCGGCGCGGCGGCACGCCCGCGAATCACGTGCGAGCGGCGTCCTGGCCACCCGCGCCGCCGACATCGTCCGAGAGAGTACGCCCGATCGCACGGTATGGATGACGGCGGCGCCACGCGTCCGGCGGTGGCTCGTCGCTGGCCCGGGCAGCAGGCGGACCGGTCGGCGGACCGGCCCTCATACTTGCACCGCCGGGCGTTGTCCGCCATGCCGGGTCGGGCGATGACAAGCAGCACCCGGGTGGTTCAGACGAGCATCGCGCTCTTGGCCGTCGGCTTCGCAGCGCTCATGCTCATCGTGATCATGACCTTGCGGCTGGGCGGCCGCGCGCGAGCCACCTTCGACGAGGTGATCGCCGCCCGCGACACGCGGGCCGCCGCCGCGGAGGCGCGCGCGGCGGTGCAGACCGCGGAATCGAGCCAGCGGGGCTACATCCTCACCGGGAACCAGATCTATCTCGCGCCCTACGGAACCGCCAAGGCGACCGCCCAGCGGGAGCTGGACCTCGTGAAGCGTCTCCTCGCGGGCGATCCGGACGCGCAGCCCGCGCTGCTCCGGCTGACGGAGGTGATCGCCGAGAAGTTCGGCGAGATGGACAGCTCGATCGCCTTGAAGCGCGACCGGCGGGATGCGGAGGCGCTCGCGCTTATCCGGTCGAACCGCGGCAAGGCGCTGATGGACCAGACGAACGTGTTCTTCTCGGGCATCACCCGGACGGCGGACGAGAGGCTGACGAGGGGCGTGGACGAGCAGAACGAGAACGCCGAGAGGCTGCGCTGGACGACGATCGCGAGCGGCGTCCTCATCGTGATCGTCGTCGCTGTCGTGGCCGGCACCGTGCTGCGCTACACGCGGGACCTCGCCGCGGCCCGGGAGGAGGTCGCGGGGCTGAACCGCGGGCTGGAGAGGAGGGTCGAGGAGCGGACCGCCGACCTCGCCCGCGCCAACGGGGAGATCCAGCGCTTCGCCCATATCGTCTCGCACGACCTGCGGGCGCCACTCGTCAGCATCGTGGGCTTCACGGGCGAGATGGAGAGCAGCCTCGGCCAGCTACGGACGCTGCTCGAGACGCCGGGCGGCGAGAGCTGCCCGGAGCGCGAGGCCGCCGCCGCGTCCTGGAGGGCCTTGATCGGGGAAGACATGCCGGAGGCGATCGGCTTCATCCGCTCGTCCGCCCGTCGGATGGACGGCCTGATCGGAGGCGTCCTGAAGCTCTCCCGGGAGGGAAAGCGGGTTCTCCATCCGGAGCGCGTGGCGATCGCCGAACTGGTCAGGGCGAGCGCGGACGCGATAAGGCACCAGCTCTCGGCCGCGGGAGGCACGCTCACCCTCGATGCGGAAACGCCGGTGCTCGTGATCGACCGGCTGTCCCTGGAGCAGGTCGTGGCGAACCTCCTCGACAATGCCGTGAAGTACCGCTCTCGGGAGCGCCCCCTCAGGATCGCCGTGCGGGCGAGCGAGATCGCGGGCGGACGGGTGTTGATCGAGGTCGCGGATAACGGCCGCGGCATCGAGGAGGCGGACCACGAGCGCGTCTTCGACCTGTTCGCGCGGGTGGGCCGCCAGGACCAGCCGGGCGAAGGCGTGGGTCTCGCGCATGTTCGGACCATCGTCCGCAATCTCGGCGGAAAGGTCTCGATGAGCTCGGCGCCAGGGATCGGCACGACGTTCCGGATCGAGCTGCCGATGCGCCCTCCCGCGGAGGCGGTCGCGTGAAGCAGGCCGCGCGGCGGAGGAGGATGGACATGAGCCGGAGCAGAGCTTCCGCGAGGACGTACGGACCGGTCGCCCTGTCCTTGCTGATCGGCGCCTGCCTGGCGGCATCCGTCCCGTCCGGGTCGCTCGCCGAGGAGGAGGGCCCTCCCGGGATCACCGCGCCGGTCGTCCTCCCGCCCTTCGACCGGAGCGCGCCCTCCTGCGCGGCGCCGCCCGGGCTCAGGCGGGCGCTCGCCTTCGCGCGCGACAACGACCGCGAGTTCATGCGTGGCATCGGACGCGGCCTGGTGGCGGCCGCGACCGATCGCGGTCTCGCCTACGAGCCCGTCTCGGCGGACAACGACGCCGGACGGATGATCGAGCAGGTCGAGGCGCTCCGCGTCTCGCGGACCGGCGCCGTCGTAGCGGCGCCGATCGATCCCGAATCCTTGGCCCCGAGCCTGAAGCGCATGATTTGGGCCGGGAGCTATGTCGGCACGGTCGTTCCTCCCCCGGCCGTGTCGCTCTTGAACGCGCCGCAATACCTCACCGGCAAGGTCCTCGGCGACGCGGCGGCCGACCACATCCGCAGGCGGCTCGGCGGCCGGGCCAAGGTCGTCCTCCTCACACACGACAATCTCGAATTCGTGGCTCCCCGCTTCACGGCCATGCGGGATTCGCTCCGAACCGTCCCGGGGGCCGTCATCGTCGCCGACATCTCGCCCGAGACGGTGGATTCCGAGGGCGGCCTCGTCACCATGCGGACGATCCTCCTCGCGAACCCGGATGTCGACGTCGTGCTCGGGGCCGATACGGTGGTGCTCGGCGCGCTCGCGGCCGTACGGGCCGCCGGGAAGGCCCGGCCCGACCAGTTCTTCGGCGGGATCGACGGCGAGCTCGACGCCGTGGCGGAGCTCAAACGGCCGGACAGCCCCTACAAGACGAGCGTCGCACTCGCGTCCTCCGTGTTCGGCTATGCGATGGGCAGGCACGCGGCCGATTGGCTGGACGGCAGGAGCATCCCGCAGGCGATGGACATCCTGCCGATCGCGCTCACCTCCGAGACGCTCGCCGGCTACGAGCGCGACCAGGCCGATCCGGCCTCCGTCTACGCCGATCCGGCCCGGCGCGACCGCTATCTCAGGATGTACGGCAACATCTGCTACGACACGCGGGAACGCTACATCAGCTTCCCCTGGTCGTCGGAGGCGAAGTAGCGCCCGAGCGCCGGCTGGACAGCGGCGGCCCTCTCCGCGAAGAGGCGGCATGGGGCAGGACGGCAGGGGCG
>CALMTJ010000426.1:1714-12021 GCA_937872715.1 uncultured Methylobacteriaceae bacterium | reverse complement strand
GTCCCAAGGGACGATCGGGTACAGGATCGCGAGCGCCGCCAGGAATACCACGGCTATCCCGGTGAGAACAGCGAACGCGCTCGACACGTACGACCGGATCGCCACCCGGTCATCGCGCCCGCTCGCCGAGGCCACCGCGGTCAGCAGGCCGTTGCCGATGCCGAGATCCGCGAAGGAGAGCACGGAGGCGAGCGAGCTCATCGTCAGCCACATGCCGTAACGCTCGGTGCCCAGGTATCTCAGCGTCAACGGCACGGAGATCAGCGCCGTGCCGATCGAGATCGCCTTGGCACCCGCGGAGGCGAGCGCGGCGAGGCCGATGCGACGGTGGCGAAAAGCCCGGCGGTCGCTCGCGTCCATCCCGCCTTCCGCTGTCCCGGAAACGGCAGCGCTCATCGAGCCCGGCCTCGACCCGAGCCGTACGTCGTCATCGCGGCCATCAATCGTCCCGGTGCCGGTGCTCGCCCTGAACGTTCATCAAGTCCCGGTCGATCATCTCGTTGCAAAGTTCCTGCCAGCACGTCCGAGTCCCAGGCCGAGTTTCGCGTTCGCTTCGGCGCATAACCAAGGAAGAGGTGGAACTCCGTGGAGCCAAGATAGCGGGTATCGGCCTCGCCCAGCAACCGCCACCGTCGTCGCGGCGCCCGACTTCGTGGGCCCGCCTCCCCCGAGCAGGTATATCGAAGCCAGCTTGCGTGCACGATCCGGCTCTCGGAGTCGTGATTCCGCCGGCCTTTACCGCCGCTTTCGGGGGCGCATGACAGCCGGAACGCCCACCGCGACCGAATTGGACGGAACGTCGGTGATGACGACGGCATTGGCGCCAATCTCGACATCGTCCCCAACCCTGATCTCTCCAAGCAGCTTGGCTCCGGCGCCAATGTTCACACGATCGCCTATGATCGGGGCCAATAAAGGGCGGTCCAGATGACGGTTGCCGATCGTGACACCCTGTCTGATGATGACGTCGTTTCCGATCCGGGCATTGTCATGAATGATTATCCCACCAAAATGCTCGAATATGACTCGACGCCCGACGTAAGCATTTATTCCAATCGAAATACCTAGAAACACCTCGGACCACTTCTTCAGCAGCAGGTGGAGAACTCCCCAGGGTTTCCGCACTGAGGAATACGCGATGCTCTTGCGCGCAAACCCGATCCGGTAAAGAGACAGCGCCCAGAAGCCTTGCGCCAGAATATCCCGACGGTGTGATTGGAAATCCTCGCGAATGAGACTTGCGATTGATACGCACAATCGGAACATGAATACGCCTCCTGACCGCGGACAGCTGGAAATCGGCGCCTAAGCGCCGGTACGCGCCTCCCCACGGCCGTGACCGCCCTCAGCAATCTCCGGCCGGCGGACCGCCCCCCGGAAACTCGGCCGATGGGGCACACAAGGCCGCCCCTTCAGGGTCGTCGGCCTCGTGGCTCCACCTCATCCCACTCACCGGGCTTCTCACATCTCGCCGCCGTCCGTCGGCTCGGCTCCTGTCGGCGGGTTACGGCTTCGCGTCAACTCGTCCCCCTGCCCTTCTCGAGGTCCGCTTCCCGCCTCGCGAGGCGGGCGAGGTAGCCCGTCGGGCTGTTCCGCATGGTGGCGGCGTCACCGCGCTCCACGACGCGGCCGCCGTCGAGGACGGCGACGTGATCGGCGAAGCCCGTCATGGACAGCCGATGCGTGATCGTGACGATCGTCATCGACCCTTTCAGCCGGGCGATCGTCGCCGCGATCTCGGTTTGGCTGTCCAGGTCGAGCGCGCTCGTGGCCTCGTCCAGAACGAGGAGTTGCGGACGCCGAAGGAGGGCCCGGGCAAGCGCGACGCGCTGGCGCTCACCACCTGAAAGGCGCAAGCCGCGGTCGCCGATCACGGTTTCGAGCTCCTGCGGCAAGCCACGCACGACATCTCCCACCTGAGCGGCGTCGATCGCCGCCCACAGCTCCGCGTCGCTCGCGCCCGGGGATGCCAGGCGAAGATTGGCAGCGATCGTGTCGTGGAGGAGGAACACCTCCTGCGGAACGTAGGCGACGCGATCACGCCATGGCCTCATCAGAGCGGGCGTCAGCTCGGTCGCGCCGATGTGGATCGAGCCCGTTGTCGGCTGGAGCAGAGCCGTCAGGAGATCGGCCAGGGTCGACTTCCCTCCCCCGGACGGGCCGATCAGAGCCAGCACGCTGTGGGCGGGGATCACCAGATCCACGTCGCTGAGCGTGTCGGACCCGGCCTCGGGATAGCGGAAGCCGACTTCGCGAAGGGTGATCGCCCCCGTCAGCGCCGCCTCCGGCATCGGCGACGCTTCGGCCTGTTCGGCCTCCGCGTGCCGCAGGCAGGCGCCACGAAGCTCGTCCACCGCCTTGAACGCGCTCAGGTTCTGCAGGACCTGCTGCATGTCTCTCTGCAGCGACGAGAACCTCGGGGCGATCCGGTAGAATACGAGGGTCAGGACGAGGATCGTCGGCAGGGGGAGGGCAAAGACCCGAAGCGCCACGACGACGAAGGTCGCGAGAGCGGCGAGGCTCGCGATCTGGAATGCCGCCGTCCCGAGCGAACTCACGCGTAGATACGCGATGAAATCCGCCCGCATGGACGAGAGGAGCTGATTCAGCTCCCGCCGGTACGCGCCCTCCGTGTTGAAGCTCTTGGCGACCTTCAGGCCGATCAGGAATTCCGATGCGATCTGGTACTGGGACTGGCGGCTCTGCGTCAGCTTCTCGCCGAACCGGAGCGCGCGCCGACGGACGGGATAGAGAGCCACCAGCGCCACGACGCCCGCGGCGAAGGCGGCCGCGGACATGGTCAGGGACAGGCTCGCGGAGATCGCGGTGTAGAGGAGGATGAGGATCGACGACTGGACGAGAAGGAAGAGGTGGAACACGCAGCCCTCGATCCGGTCGATGTCTCCCGTCAATGCGTGCTGGACGTCCGATCCCCGCAGGCGGGACACGAAAGACCAATGAGCTGCGCTGATCGCGTCGAAGAGGTCCATCCGGATCCGGTTGGAGACGTCGTAGAGCAGATTGCCGACATACAGGTTGGTGAAACGGGCGAACACCGTCTGCAGGGCTACGGCCGCGAAGAGGCAGGCGAGGACGGCCTCGAGGCTGAGAGGAAGAGACCCGAACCCAAGGGGCCTGAGCGAAGGCACGACCGAGACGATGTCGACGGCCCGGTCTCCCGGGCCGATCAGCTGCAGCACCGGCACGAGGAGGAGGATCGAGACACCCTCGCTCAGGGTCGAAACGATCAGGCATGCGAGCATCGCAAGGCCGCGGAGGCCGGTGTAGCGAACGATCACCCGGGCGAGAGGCAGGAGATCGCGGCCCTCCATCATGGAAGGAACAGGATGCAGCCGGACGAGAGGCCGCGCGCCCGCGCGAGCATCGCGGACCCCGTCCGTCCGATCTCGGAGAGGACGTAGCGTAGGCTCGGCGCGAGCAGGAGGCGATACAATCTCAAGGCGATGTCGGCCCGACCCGTGCTCTTCTCCGGATAGGGACCAAGGTCGCCGCGAATGGCCTGCCCGGCCCGATGGGTCAGGAAGCCGAGCCGGAGGGACGTCCGCCGGGCCCGGAACTCCTCACCGAGCGACGATCCGAGAAAGACCTCAGCCATGCTCTGCGTCTGCAGAACCACCGGCCACAAGCCCAGGCGCTTCGCGTTCGCGACCCATTGACCGCGATCCGCCGGCGAGGACCGCGTCGCCAGCATCGCCAGGTCGCACAGCCATTGCAGGCGCTTCCATTGGTGCCTCGCCCCATGCGCGCACAGGTAGGCGAACAGGACATGATCCGGCAGCACTGAGACCGACCGCCCGCAGATCTGGGTCACGCTCCCGCCCCGAGCCCATTCCTGCAGATCCGACGGCAGCAGGGCGTCGTTCGGATGGAGGCTGTAGTGAAGCTCGATCGCATGCCCCTCGGGGCTGATGAACATCTGATGGTGCTCGAAGCCGACATCATCTTCGCCGGGGCGGAGCTCGCGATGCGTTCTGGTCGAGATCTGTCGACACGACAGGTCCCGGAGAATCTCTCCCGCCGGCGCGATCTGACCCTGCGCGACCAGCACGTCCAGGTCACCCGAATACCGGGCGCCGAGCGCGGGATAGTAGCGCGCGGCGAGAGACACGCCTTTCAGCGAGATGGCGGAGATCCCGCCCGCCGCGAAGGCCGCAAGGATCCTGTCCAGGACGGAGACCTGCCCGAGCGCTCGAAAGGTCGAGAGCTGGAACGCTCTCGTGAGGTCCTCACGTACCTGCTCGGGCACGCGTGGGGAGCGATCGCCGCCGACAAGATGCCCGAGCAGCGGGGCGACCTTGTGCCGATCCGCGAGGGCGAGGAAGTCCGGCCAGTCGAGATCGTCGTGCACGGACGTGTCGGCCGTTCCCGCGCCGCAGGCCGCCGCGCACATGGCGGCGAGCGCCCGACCTTCCCGCGTGTCCCAACCCTTCAACCGCAAGCCCGCCTCACGAGTTCGACCGCCTCGCCCAGCCGCCCCAACCCGTCCGGTATCGTCAGGCGGAATATCGGCACCGACGAGGCGAT
This sequence comes from uncultured Methylobacteriaceae bacterium, assembly GCA_937872715.1. Taxonomy (GTDB): domain Bacteria; phylum Pseudomonadota; class Alphaproteobacteria; order Rhizobiales; family Beijerinckiaceae; genus Enterovirga. Next base: position 7,476 of record CALMTJ010000426.1, on the reverse strand, counting down.
CCGGGAGACTTGACGAAGCTGACGCGCGGCCCGTTCGGGGCCGAACGCGGCCGCGCCGAAACGGCTCGCATAGGCATACCGGAGGAGGACGCGGAGGCCTTCGGGGGGAGGAAGCGGCCGCAGCCGCAGCGGTCCACGTTCGAGCGCGAAGATGGCGGCCAGTGCGGCGGGCCCGGCCGCGAAGCTCCCCGCCGGGAGGACGTGTCGCTGCTTCGGCAGGTCGGGAGCCAGGTCTTCACGAAGGATGCCCTCGACCGCGTCCAGGAGCGAGCCCGATCGGGGATCGAGCTTCACGAACGGATAGGCAGCCGGCACCTGGAACCCGTTCGCCTCCGACGGCTCGACCGCGACGACGTCGTCGCTGAGGAGAGCGCCGCCGCTTGCCAGGACGGCGCTGGCCGTGGTCGACTTTCCCGTCCCCTTGTCGCCGAGAAAGGCCACTCCCCGACCGTTCACCAGGACCGCGCTCGCGTGCAGCACGAAACGGTCGCGCTGGTGGAGCAGCATCGCCATGACCGGACCGAGCAATGGGAGGTGCCGCAGGCAAGCACCTCCGGGCGCCGTCTCCACGTCGACCTCCCGCCCGGCACGGACCAGGAACTTGCCGACCTGCGGCCACGACAGGAAGACGTCCTCCGTCCCGGCGGAGAAGACGAACGTGTCCTGCCGATCAGGCCCCGGCCTCGGAACCTCGCGTTCCCGGATGGTGACGTCGGCAGGCCGATCGCGCGACGGCGCGAGGCGCGGACCCGCGAAGTCCGACAGGAGGGTCAAGCCGAAGGCCTCGTAGGCGTGCGGCACGGTCAGCCAGCGGCCGGGCGGGCGGCGGACCTCGAGTGCCGAAGCCAGGCCGCGAGTGCGGCGCTCCGCCACAGCCGGTGCAGGTCGGAGCCGTCGGGCGGGCGAGAACCGGCCGTCCCGACCCGGATCAGGAGCCTCGCGAGCTCGACAGGATCGATGAAGTCGGAGAGCTCGTGCCTGACGTCCCCGAAAAGATCGTCGAGGTAGCCCTCGCCGCGCACGAAGGCGCGCAGGAGGTGTGGCGTGAAGTCGAGCTTGTCGGGACGCCAGCGCACCTCTTCCACCAGGTATCCCGCCATCGCCTTCCGCAGGATCAGCCTGGATCGCCCTTCCCCGAGTTTCAAGTCGGGCGGGAGGGACAGGCAGAGCTCGACGAGCTTCACGTCCCAGAACGGATATCGCGGCTCGATGCCGAAGCGTCCGGCGACAAGGTCCAGGACCTCGAAGGCATGCGCCTGGAGCGGCGACGTCACCGCCGCGTAATGGGCGCTGTCCTCGCTCCGCGACGCCGCGATCTCCGCGCCGCGGGTCTCGGCGTAGCGGGTCGTGAGGTCCGTCTCGCGCGTCAGATCGAACGCCACGATGGCGAGCGCCGGGTCGGCCTGCCGCTCCTGCGCCAAGAGCGGGCGCAGCACTCTCCGCCGGACACGCTGGGCGGCGCGGCGCCACGTGCCAGGGAGGCCGTAATGAAGCAGGTAGTCCCGGAACACGGCGCCGGCAGGGTGCCCCGTCGTCAGAGCGGCAGCCTTCGCCGCCTGCCAGAGGCCGAGCCAGTTCCGCGACCCGGCAAGCTCGTGCAGCCGCCCGAAGCCGTGAGACACGACCTCGTCCCCGCCATGGCCGTCGAGGAGGACGCCCACCCCGTTCCGACCGGCGGCCCGGTACAGCTCCCGCGACATGCCGATGTTCGGCGCCATCACGGGGAAGCTTTGTTCGGCCGCGATGTCGTCGAGACTTTCGATCGAGCGATGGTTGTCGAGCGCCAGGAAATGAGGCTCGGTGCCGGGCACGGAACGGAGCACGGCGTCGACATGCCGACGTTCGTCCCATCGCGGCGTCTCGGGGAAGGTCATCGCGAACACCGGCAATCCTCGCGCGCGCTCGCGGAGGCGTGGCGCGGCAAGGGCCACGATCGACGACGAATCGAGACCGCCGCTGAGCAGCGCCCCCACCCGGCACGGGGTGTCGGCCCGCCGGGCGACGGCCGCTCCGAATGCCGCTCTGAACCCCTCGACCTCGTCGCCGGGCTCGGAGGCGGCGCGAGAACGCGACAGCTCCCAGTATCGCCGTACGGCGAGCCCCGACCGGCTGAGGAGGAGCACGTGCCCCGGCGCGAGTCGGGACACCTCCCGGACCGCCGTCGATGTACGGTCCGTGACCATTCCGGCGAGGTAATCGGCGAGCCAGGCCCGGTTGGCGGTATTCGGACCGGCCGTCAGGAGCGGCCCCGGCTCGGTGCTGAAGAGGAACGACGAATCGTGCAGCCGGTAGTAGACTGGGCGCACCCCGAAACGGTCCCTCGCGCAGACGAGCACGCGCTCGTCGGGATCCCACAAGGCGAAGGCGAACTCGCCGTCGAGATGTTCGACGAGGGACGCTCCCCATCGCCGGTAGGCAAGCACGAGGAGGTGGTCTGGCGAGAGCAGAGGGGCTGCTGGCGCAAGTGCCGCGGAAAGCTCGGCCATGTTGTCCAGGCGCATGTCCGCCGCGCTCAGGATCCCCGAACGTGCGCTGTCGTGAGCGACGAGATCGGCATGTTCAGCCACCTTCGCGCGCGACGTTCGGCCGAAGGCGGCTCCTTGCGCGATCGTGACCGTGCGGTTCACGCCACGATGCCGCAGCCCGTCCAGCATCTCTGCGACCGTGCGATCCGCGAAGGGCAAGGGTCTGACGAGGCTGCATACGCCGCAGATGGCGCTCATGAGCTCTCGACGGTCCACTCGTAGATCGGGGCGAAGCGGCTCAGCGCGGCAGGATCTCCCCCCAGGACGACCTGCCCTCGCGACTCAAGCCAGGCATGTGCTTCCAGCGGCCGACCCGGATGCCGGACGACGCCGACATGAAGGCTCGACCCATGTCCGGCGAGAGCGAGAAGCCATTGTGCCGCCAGTGCTCGTGTCAGGCATGTGGAACGGGGGACGAGGCGGGCCGCACGCTCGACGTCCCGGACGATCCGTTGGGCGACGAGGAGGTTGCCGATCTCACCGGAGCGAGCACGAACCGGCATCCAGCCGCGAAGGATCCGATATGGGACCAGAAGAAGCGCGCACCGGACGATCAACGTCACGCCGACGGCACTGACGAACGTCATACCCCGCGCGATGCGCCCTGGACCGTTCGCTCGCGTCACCCGCCGGTCCGAACCAGCGACGCTCCGATCAGCTGATCGAGAAGCTTGAGCATATCGACCTCACACTTTTGGCGGTCGACATCGAACCGGCTCGTTACGCTCTCGACCAGTTCCGCCAAGGAACACGGCCGCTCCAACACGGACCAGACCTGCGCTCCGACGACGTTCAGCGTGTAGTAGGTGCTGGATTTGAGATCGAGCAGGGCGGCCCCGCCGGCCAGCTCGCAAGACGTCACCTCCGGATCGCGCTCGTATGTCGCGCCTGCCTGCGGCATCTCAGTCGAGGCGCGGGCCGTCGAGATGTCCGACAGCCCACCGACCGGCGGCGTTCCTACGAAAAGGTAAGGCTGCCGCGAGGCGTGTGAGCGGGGAAGGTCGCATCGAGATGGCCCCCCAGCCGCCCTCCCTGCGTCAGCTCCTCGAAAGTGCCCTCCACCTTCAGTTCGGGCGTCTCGTACGGTGCTTTGCTGACCGGCGGAGCAATCTGACTAACCATGCGGGCGCACTCCAAGTCGATGTCAAACGATTATGCGACTGGCCTGCGCCTGTCAAAGATCAGCGGTCGCATGAACGGCCGCCGGCATGCATCATCCTTGATGACGAGGCGCCCTCAAGAGAACGTTACGTCCGCGAACGGAGTACCCGTCGGAAAAACGGCATCCGTGAAATTACCGGTCCTTCCTCCGAGCGTGATCGTCTCGAAGCTACCCTGAACTTCGAGAACCGGCGCCGTGTACTCCTCCTTCGGAGAGGCACCTTCGTGATCGTCTCTCATGATCGCCACCTCCACTGTACCCACGCCCTCCAAGGGGCCACCTACGCCTCTGCCGACGGGTTGTCCGACAAGCAATGGGTAACGCCGTTCGGCGCCTAAGGATCCAGCCGACATCCGAAGCGGCTGGACCGGCACCGCGAGCACGCAACGCGGTACTCCGGCCGCAGGGCCATGTCACGCCGCGTTCTGACGCCGGGAGGGTCCAACGGATGATTCGTGGCGGCCGAGCTGCGTGATCTTGCCACACGCGACGGGGTCGCCGCCGGCCGGCCACCTGCCTGGTCGCCCGCACCTCCGAACCGGAGGCAAGCGGTCGTTCAATAACGCAAACGGAGCACCGGCTCCTGGACGACGGGGGGCTCTGGCTGCGGCCTGATGACGTAGGTCACCTGCGTCGGCCGCCCGGCATTGCCGATGACGCGCGTTTCGTACGCCGGATAGGCGTCACCCTCGCTCAACTCCCGCATATCCGGCCGCCGGACCTTCTCTCCCGCCCTCAAATCAGCGGCGCCGGCGCAACCAAGGCCGGCAAGGAGGCCGGCGCCCGCCGTAAGAGCCAACAGAGACCTCGTCATCGTCGTCGACCTCGCACCCGACATCTGTCTCCTACGGGCGGCCGGGGTCAGTCAACGTGTGATCCCCGCAACGCGGCAACGACGAGCGGGCCGCGTTCGCGCTGGGGTCGTATGGATACCCAGAGGTTCGGATCGGCTTGCGACTGCCTTTCGATCCATTCGTAGAAGGTCGAACGCCATGGCCGGATGTCGGAGGTCAGGTTGTCCAAAACGAGATCGGCCGTCCTCGTCCTCACGAGCAGCACGAGATGGCCTTCGCCGCTCGACAGGCGGACGACCGCGAGGAGCAGAGCTCCCGCCGGGTAGCCCAGGCCAAGCAGGACGTGACGTTTCGTCACCGCATAGTCGTTGCAATCACCCGACGAGGGGTTCACGGACCAGCCCAGCCGCCGCGTTTCGCCGTTCCTCTTCGCGATCGGCCGAATGGCGCGGTTCACGGTCTCGTTGACCATCTTCAGGGCGCGTCGATCGGCAGCGTGGTCCGGCGCGACCATGTCGGCGCCGCGCTCGCATTCGGACGGGTTCTCGAGGCAGAACCGCACGTGGTCGAAGGGGGCGAGGACCGGAGGACCTTCGCCGGCCCTGACCTGGTTGGCATCATCGGGTCCATGGATCGTCTGGGGCCGGGCTGCCGAAGGCGACGAGGCCGCTCCCAGCAGAAGCACCAAGACGAAACGCGCGACAACCATACGGCACCCACCGACGCCGGCACGAGCCAGCCGCCGTCAAGGGCGGCTTGCGAGAGCCGTCGTCAGGTTTGCCGGTATTCATTAAGACGCCGTTGAGCGCGGCGGCGAGATCAGTTCACGTATCTCGACACGATGCTCATCTGCGGACGGTCGACGCCGTTCCTGGGCTCGAGGGAATACATGTAATCTCCCCACCAGGGGCCGGCCGCCCAGTAGCTCCATCCGAGCCATACGTCCTTGTTTCGGGCCATGTAGTTAAGGAGAGCTTCGCCTTCCCGGTTCGCACCCGGATTGTCCGCCCATCCGAACTCGCCGAGGAAGCCCCGCTTTCGGTTCGCCCTCGCCCAATCGGTGAACACGGTCAGGCGGGACGCGCCGCCGCCCTCGATCGCGACCGGGGACGTACCCGAATGGTCCGCGTCGAGATATTGATGCACCTCGAAGGCGTAGTTCGAAGCCGGGTCGGCGACGCCCAGCATGGCGGCGGCGTTCCCCGACGACACCCAGGAATGCGCGCCGTCCCAGTAGGAGCCGGGAACCAGCACCATCTGGCGCGCGCCCGCGCCATCGGC
>CALMTJ010000426.1:0-1704 GCA_937872715.1 uncultured Methylobacteriaceae bacterium | reverse complement strand
ACGGCCGCGTTCACGCCGGTCACCCATTCCGGTGCCGTCTGCTTGTTGGGGGCGTTCATCAAGCCGAAGGCCACGTTCGGCTGAGCCTTGAGGCGGTCGGCGATCAATCCCCAGGCGACGGCGAAAGCCTCGACGCCCCCGTGATCACGGCCGATTAGGAGGCTGTCGACGCTGCCGTAATTGTGCATGTCGAGCACGACGAGAGTGTTCCTCGCCTGGGCATGCCTGATCAAAGCGACCAGAAGCTCGAAATCCGGCCTTAGAATCCGCTTCTCGAAGTCGACGACGCGCTCCGCCAGGAACGGCACCCGGAAAAGCTTGAACCCGATCGTGGCGAAATGGTCGATCTCGGCCGGAGAGGGATAGGTGTAGTCGAAGTTCAGCCGGGCCTTTCCGGCATTGAACTCGCCGCCCGCGAGATTGACCCCTGACAGCCAGCCCGCGGCTGCGGGCTCATCGCCTGCCGCCCCGGCCGCCGACGCGCAGACGAGGAGGGCCGCGACGAAGGCGGAAAAGCATCGCCTCGGCTGGTGACGGGTCATGGCGGTCCTCGGCTGGCATCAGGCGATCCCGTGTGTTGCGGAAAAGCCGCATGGATGCGGTTAAACCCCGACCGGTCCTGCGGAGAGCTCTTCCGGTCGGTATCGGCCTGCCCTCGCATGCTAGACTCCTTCCGTCCAAATCACGCATGTGAATCAAGCGATGTTGACGGCCGACCACCGTGAGTGTTGACCGACCGAGCGGTTCGAACGCCGGCCCCTCGAGGCGTGCCGCCCTCGCGAGCTTGACCGCGATGGTGCTCGCCGGGTGCGAGACGCTTCCGAATAACGGGCCGACGAGCGCCTCCGTGCGGTCGCCGTCCTCGGCCACCGCGCTCTCCTACGTCCTGATCGAGGTCAGCGGGGACACCATCGACGGCCTGGCGACGTTCCGGCCCGCGTCCCTGCGCGGCACGTCCATCGAGGGAACGTCGTTCGCGTCCAAGTTCACCGACACCCGGCCGGCTCCGATCATCACGCTCGGGGTCGGCGACATCGTGTCGTTGTCGATCTTCGAGGCCGCGCCCGGCGGCCTCTTCACTCCCGCCCAGACAGCCGGCGCGCGCCCCGGGAACTTCGTTTCCCTTCCGAACCAGCTCATCGACCAGAACGGCAACCTCGCGGTGCCCTATGCCGGGCTCGTGCCGGCATCCGGCCGGACGATTCCCCAGGTCCAGGCCGAGATCGAGAACCGGCTGCCCAACCGCGCGATCGAACCGCAGGCCTTGCGCTCGCTCGTCGAGCAGCATTCGGCGACGGTGAGCATCCTGGGCGAGGTGAACACGCCCGGAGCGCTCGCGCTCAACACCTCGGGCGAGCGCATCCTGCAGGTGCTCGCCCGGGCGGGGGGCAGCCGCTACCAGGCCATCGAATCCTACCTGACGCTGCAGCGCGGAGGACGCGGCGCTCGCGTCCTCCTGAACAATGTCCTGAAGGATCCGAGCGAGAACATCTTCATGCGCCCGGGCGACGTTCTCTACGTCAGCCGCGAGGCCCCGACCTTCATGGCGCTCGGCGCCTCCGGGCTGAACGGGCTCTTCACCTTCGACACGGAATTCGTCACCCTGACCCAGGCGATCGGCAAGGCGGGTGGGCTGCTGGACGCGCAGGCGGATTCGTCGTCGGTCTTCGTCTACCGGCTGGAGACGCGGGGGGTCCTGAAGAG